>JBILEG010000506.1:0-2768 GCA_044352225.1 Pseudomonadales bacterium
CATGCGCAGCGGCGCGGCGAGTTCGCTACTGCCGGGCGAGCAGGCGCAGGGGCAGCGTCTGCTCTGTCTCACCGAAGCACACGCCGACAGCACCTTCGAGTTCGCCTACGACAGCCAGGCCGCCGCTGGCGGGCCTGTCAGCGCCAGCGCTTTCGTCGATGCCATAGAGCGCATCGCCCCGGATGCGGTGCGCCTCAAGCTCGAGCTCGCCGAAGGCGACTGGTTCGATTTCCAGCCCGGCCAGTTCATCGAGCTCACGGTGCCGGGTACGGATGCGAAGCGCCGCTACTCGATGGCCTCCTCTCCGGCAGACCTGCCGTCGCTGGAATTGCTGGTGCGTCTGCTGCCCTCGGGCGCCATGTCCGATTACCTGCGCGATCGCGCCCGTGTGGATGATGTGATCCCGCTCACCGGGCCCTATGGCGCGTTTTTCCTCCGCGAGAAGGTAAAAGCGCCGCACATCATGATCGCCGGCGGCACCGGCCTCGCACCCATGATGTCGATGCTGGACGCCATCCGGGCGCGCCCGGGCATCAAGCCCCCGGTGCTGCTCAGCTTCGGCTGCGCCACGCCCGAAGGACTGTTCAATCTGGAGGAACTGGAACTGCGCGGGCACTGGATGCCGGGCCTGCGCACGCTGATCTCGGTGGATGCGGGCGAGCCCGGCGCGCAGTGGCGCATCGGCAACCCGGTGGACGCGATCTCGGCCGAGGACGTCCGCAATCCGGCGAGTGTGGCCTATCTTTGCGGCCCGCCCGGCATGGTGCGCGCGGCCCGTGCGCACCTCGAGCGGCTGGGGCTGGACCCGGCCAACATACATGCGGAGCAGTTCGTCGCCAGCGAGTGAACGTTCCGTCTGCCGTGAGAGCAACCCGATAACGACACTGGGGAGGAAGACAGAATGGGAGTTTCGGCACTGGGCTACGTGGCCCTCAACGTCTCGCAGCCCGCGAAGTGGGTCGAGTTCGCGACAGGTCTCTTCGGGATGGAAGTGCGCAAGCGCGCCAAGGGCAAGGCCCTCGACTTGCGCATCGACGAGCGCCATCACCGCTTCAGCCTCTACCCGTCCAAGACCGATTCAGTGGCTGCGCTCGGTTGGGAAGTGGCGACCATGACGGAGCTCGATGCACTGGCAGAGGCGCTGCGGGCCGAAGGCATCACGGTGAAGGCGGGCAACGCGGAACTCTGCGATGAGCGCAAGGTGCGTGCGCTCTACAGCTTCCACGAGCCACACATCGGTGTTGCCACCGAGATCTACTACGGCGCGCTGGTCTCGAACACCCCGTGGGCACCGAGTCGCGGTGTTTCCGGCTACAACACGGGCTCGGGGCTCGGGCTGGGTCACATCGTGTACTGGGTGAAGGATATGGCGGCTACCACGGCGTTCTACGAGCGCGTGATGGGTTTCAGCATCTCCGACACCATCGCCTGGGACGATAACGACGCGATCTTCCTGCACTGCAATCCGCGCCACCACTCGCTCGCGCTGGTGGCCGAGGCGCCGGGGCGCCCCGGTGGCAGGCTGAACCACATCATGATCGAGGCGCGCACGCTCGATGACGTGGGCTATGGCTTCGATATCGCGAAGGACATGAACATCCCGATGATCTTCGAGATGGGCAAGCACACCAACGACCACATGCAGTCCTTCTACGTGATCACGCCCTCGGGCTTCGGTATGGAGTACGGCTTCGGGGGCCGTCTGATCGAAGAGAACTGGGAGATCCGTCACTACGACCAGCCCATGCTCTGGGGCCACCGGCCGCCCAAATGAGCGCGCCTGCAGATCCCGCGCGCCTCGGTGCCGCGGCGGCCGCGACGGCGATCGCCGCCGGCCGGCTCGGCGCCGAGGAACTGCTCTCTGCCGTGCTGGCGCGCATCGACGCGCGTGATGGTGAGGTCCACGCCTGGGCCTGCGTGGATGCCGAGGGCGCGTGGTCACAGGCCCGCGCACTCGATCGGCAGGAGCCCCGCGGCCCGCTGCATGGCGTGCCCGTGGGCATCAAGGACGTGATCGATGTCGCCGGCATTCCCTCCGCTTACGGCAGCGCTGCCTTCGCGAGCAACATCGCGGGCAGCGATGCCGCCTGCGTGGCCCGGTTGCGCCGTGCCGGTGCAGTCATCCTCGGTAAAACCATAACGGCAGAATTCGCCACCTATCACCCGGGCCCCACGCGTAATCCGCGCGACCGCAATCGCACGCCCGGTGGCTCCTCCAGCGGCTCGGCGGCGGCCGTGGCGGATTGCCAGGTGCCGCTCGCGCTCGGCACGCAGACCGCAGGCTCGGTGATCCGGCCGGCGAGTTTCTGCGGGATTTTCGGGTTCAAGCCGAGCTTCGGACGCTACGACATCGCCGGGATGCTGCCCACCGCGCCCAGCCTCGACACCCTGGGCGGCTTCGCGCGCAGCGTCGAAGACATCGCACTGCTCGACGCCGTGCTGGCCGACGAAGAGCATGTCGCGCTGCCGGCTCCGCGTGAGATGCGTATCGGTATCTGCCGCAGCCCTGCGTGGGAGCAGGCCTCGCCCGATATGCGTCACGCGCTGGAATCCGCGGGCATTCTGCTTTCCCAGGCGGGTTGGCACGTCTCGGATGTCGACCTCGGCGAGGCCTTCATGCAACTCCCGGCCGCGCAGGCCGTGCTGCACCGGCACGAGGCCTTCCGTTGCCTCGGTGTGATCCGGCGCGCTCACGCCGATCTGGTGAGCGAGGTGTTCCGGAACTTCATCGATGCCGGCGAGCGGGTAAGTGCCGAGGAGTACGCCGC
>JBILEG010000508.1:0-2762 GCA_044352225.1 Pseudomonadales bacterium
AGAGGCGACGGGAGACCTCGGGCGCGCCCGCGAACTGGTCGCGCATCTGCCATCGGCGTTCTCTCTTTTCTCGGGCGACGATGCGACCGCAGCGGAGTTCATGCTCGCGGGGGGGCATGGCACCATCTCGGTCACAGCGAACGTCGTTCCCGGGCGCTTTGCCGCCATGTGCCGGGCCGCGCTCGCGGGCGATGCTGCTCTGGCGCGATCGCTCGATGCCGAGATTGCCGAACTGCACCGCCTCCTGTTCCTCGAATCCAACCCCATTCCAGCAAAATGGGCCCTGGCCGAGATGGGCATGATGGAACACGGCATCCGGCTGCCGCTCACGCCGCTCTCTGCCACACACCAGCCACGCCTGCGTCGGGCGCTGGCCGATCTGGGACTGCTCGCTCCTTGCGAGGCCTGAAGGAATGAAGATCATGCGTTTGATGCTGCCGCTGCTGATCCTGCTCACCGTCTCCCTCCAGGGCTGCGGATGGCTGATGGGAGACAAAGGCTATTTCCGCGACAGGGGAGACGATTACCGCAAGGCCCGCACCATCCCGGCGATGAAAGCCCCCGAGGACAAGGCCCCGCAGGCCGTGGAGCCGCTTTACCCCATCCCCGTCGAGCGCACCGATGCACTGCTTGGCAAGGAGTTCGAGGTGCCGCGCCCGGCGCCGCTGCTGGCAGATCCCGAGCAGGGCGTCGTGCGCATTCAGAAGCTCGGTGAGCAACAGTGGATTCTGCTGGACGGCGCTCCCGGCGAGATCTGGCCGCGGGTCCGCGCTTTTCTCATCTCCAACCAGATCGGCATCGACCGCGAAGACGCTCCCAACGGCGTGATGGAAACGGGCTGGCTGCAGTTGAAAGGCAGCGCAGACCGTCGCGAGAAGTACCGCTATCGCGTGGATCAGGGCGTGCAGCGCAACACGGCCGAGGTCTACATCACCCAGATGGGATACACCCATCTGGCCGGCGAGGAAGCCAAGGCTCCCGAGTGGAAAGACACATCGACGAGCGTCGAGCGCGAGACGTGGATGGTCAAGGAACTTGCCGGCTATCTGGCCGACACCACCCAGCAGGGCTCGGTGAGCTTGCTCGCGCAGGGCATCAGCACCGCGAACAAGGTCTACATCGTGCGCGGCGCCGACGGCACACCGATGATCGACCTGCGGCTGAACTTCGAACGCGCCTGGGCCTCGCTCGGCCGGGCGCTCCCGCGGGGCGGGTTCACGGTTCAGGATCTGGATCGCAGCGCGGGCATTTACTACGTCAAGTTCGAGCCCTCCGAGAAGAAAGATGATGCCGAAGCGGGTGAGGGCGAAGTGGAGGTCGAGAAGGCCGACAAGCCCACCTCCTCGGGCAAGGGCTTCTTCAAGCGCATGTTCTCGTGGTGGGGCGATGACGACGAGGACGAGAACAACCCCGCGGTCGGTCGCGCCTATCGCCTCCAGATGCGCGAGGCGCCCGAAGGCGTCACCATCGAAGTACGCCGTGAAGACGGCGCGCCCTTCGAGGAGGGAGAGAACGAGTTCCTGCTCGGCGTGATCAGGGGCCACCTCGCCTGACACCAGCGTGGAGTTCTGTTCCCTCGGAAGCGGCAGCGCGGGCAACGCGCTGCTCGTGCGCAGCGCCAACGCCTGCCTGATGCTCGATTGCGGCTTCGGTCCGCGGGAACTCGAGCGCCGTCTCTCCACACGCGGCATGCATCCGCGTGACATCAACGCCATCGTGGTGACGCACGAGCACTCGGATCATGTGGGTGGGGTGGCGGCTGTAGCCCGGCGTTTCGGCATTCCGGTGTTTGCCACCGCGGGCACGGCAAAGGCCGCCCGGCTCGACCCCACCGTTTTCACCGTGCTCGAATCCGAGCGCCCCGTCTCTGTTGCTGACATCGAGGTGATGCCCGTCACCGTGCCACACGATGCGCGCGAGCCCTGCCAGTTCGTGTTCGCTCACAAGGGGCGCAGGCTTGGCGTGCTGACAGACCTGGGGCACGTCTCGAAGCTGGTGCGTGAACAGTTTTCAGCCTGCGACGCGCTCGTGCTCGAGTGCAACCACGACGAGCGCATGCTTGCAGATGGCCCGTACCCGTACCCGCTCAAGCGGCGCGTCGGCGGCAACCACGGACACTTGAGCAACGCGCAGGCCGCGGAGCTGCTGGCCGGCGCCCAAATCAGTGCCCTGCAGCATCTTGTCGCGGCGCACCTGAGCGAACAAAATAACTCCCCTCTCAAGGCACGCGAGGCGCTGTCTGCAGTGCTCGGTCACGAGCGCGGCTTGCAGGTGGCGGATCAGGCATCCGGTTTCGGGTGGCTGGGTATCCTTTGACGGCACTGAACCCTTTCTCATCCCCGGACAGAACCATGGAAAAGCGCGAACTGCTGGTGAAGGGCAAGGCAAAATCGATGTACGCCACGGACGATCCGGGCTATGTCGTCATGCACTTCCGCGACGACACCTCTGCCTTCGACGGCAAGAAGGTCGAGCAGCTCGAGCGCAAGGGCCGGGTGAACAACATCTTCAACGCCTTCATCATGGAGACGCTCGCCGCCGCGGGTATCCCGACGCACTTCGTGAAGCGCATCGATGACCGCGACTCTCTGGTGCGCCGCATGTCCATGATCCCCGTCGAGTGCGTGGTGCGGAACATCGCCGCGGGCAGCATTTGTCGCCGTCTGGGGATTGCCGAGGGTACGGTGCTCGAGCCACAGACCTTCGAACTGTTCTACAAGAACGATGCCCTCGGCGACCCGATGATCAACGAGTCCCACATC
>JBILEG010000509.1:0-2758 GCA_044352225.1 Pseudomonadales bacterium
CCCGACGAGATTGGTGGAGGGGGCCATGCCCCCGATGGGGGCTCTTGTCGCGGGCATGGCCCGCTCCTACACGCACATCCCGATCCCGTAGGAGGGGGCCATGCCCCCGACGAGATTGGTGGAGAGGGCCGTGCCCCCGATGGGAGCGTGTCGTTGCCAGCATCACGCTGCGCGCGTAGTGTTCCTCGAGGTCGGGCGATCCCCGTCAGGCTCCCTCCGGAACACAAACGATGAACAGACTTCCCCTGCAATTCCTGCTGACCCTGCTCGCCTGCGCCACGCTGGCGACAGGCTGCTCCGAGCGCGCCAAGGTCACGGAACTCACACAACTCGACGGGCTCGAGGTCGCGCTGCCCACCGGAACGGTGGCCGACCAACTGGTGTTGGCCAAACTCCCGCAGGCGAAAATCAAATACTTCAACAGCGCGCTCGATTCGGCCATGGCGGTGAAAGCGGGCAAGGCCGATGCGGCCGCCTACGACGAGCCGATCCTGCGCAACATCGCTGCCAAGGTGCCGGGTCTGACGGTACTGGCAGAGCCGATTTCCGTGGACCAGTACGGCTTCGCGATGCGTCAGGGCGACGCGGCGCTGAAGGCTGCGGTGGACGGCCTCGTCGCCGAGATGAAAGCCAACGGCGAGTACGAGCAAATGCGCGCGCGCTGGCTGCCCGCGCAGGGCGCGCCCGCTGCCATGCCCGCAATCCCCGCAGGCACGGGCGAAGTGCTGCGTTTCGGCACCGCTTCGGTGACGGAGCCCTTCTCCTTCGTCGATGGCTCGCAGCAGGTGGTGGGTCTGGACATCGAGATCGCAGCACGCGTGGCACAACGCCTGAACCGCAAGCTCGAGATCGTGAACATGGAGTTCGGCGGCATGATCCCGGCGCTGATCGCGGGCAAGGTCGATCTGATCGGCGCCTGCATCACGATTACCGAGGAGCGGAAGAAATCCGTGCTCTTCTCAGAGCCCTACTACACCGGCGGCATCTCCGCGCTGGTGCGCCAGTAAGGCATCGCCATGGCGCTGCCGCTGACGAAGGAACACATCATCGCCCCGCCCGGCTTCAACCGCTGGCGGGTGGCGGCAGCCTCGGTGTCCATCCACATCTGCATCGGTTCGGTGTACGCCTGGAGCGTATTCAACCCGCCGCTCACGCGCGCACTCGGCGTGGTGGCGCCGGCGGCAGATGACTGGTCTCTGGGCAGCGTGGTGTGGATTTTCTCGGTGGCCATCGTGTGCCTCGGCCTCTCAGCGGCCATCGCCGGCAAGTGGCTGGAGCGCGTGGGGCCGCGGCTGGTGGGGCTGGTCGCCACGCTGTGCTGGTGCGGAGGTTTCCTCGTCGGCGCGCTCGGCATCCACCTGCACGAACTCTGGCTGCTTTACCTCGGTTACGGGGTGATCGGCGGGATCGGGCTGGGGCTGGGCTATGTCTCGCCCGTGTCGACGCTGATCCGCTGGTTTCCGGACCATCGCGGCATGGCCACCGGGCTCGCGATCATGGGTTTCGGCGGCGGGGCGATCATCGGCGCGCCTTTGAAGACATGGCTCCTGTCGCATTTTTCGCGTGCCCCGGAATTTCTGGGTAGCACGGGCGCACTGCAGCTCGTGACCGAACAAGGCCGGCAGTTCGCCGTCACAGCGGCAGGCCGGATCGAGGTGGTGGTGGCCACGGCCGCTCAGGCCGCAGCGCTGCCCGGCGGTGGCGAGGCAGGCGCTTATGCGGTGGGCACGGGCAGCACGGGTGCTGCCGCCACCTTCCTGGTGCTGGCAGCGCTCTACGTGGTGGTGATGGGCATCGCGGCCTTCAGTTATCGCGTGCCCGCGGCCGGCTGGTTGCCCGCGGGCTGGACGCCGCCGGCAGAGACCGCCTCGCACGGCATGATCTCGACACACCACGTGCATGCGGATGAGGCCATCCGCACGCCGCAGTTCTGGCTGCTGTGGGTGGTGCTCTGCTTCAACGTCACCGCCGGCATCGGCGTGCTGGGCGTGGCCAAGACGATGATGGGCGAGATCTTCGGCAGCGCGATGCCAACGCTGGTGACCGCGGGGTTTGCGAGCGCCTTCGTACTGATGATCTCGGTGTTCAACATGGCGGGGCGTTTCGCCTGGGCCTCGGCCTCGGATGCCATCGGGCGCAAGAGCACCTATCACTGCTTCTTCGTACTGGGCCCGCTGCTGTATCTCTCGTTGCCGTGGTTTGCGTCGATGGCAGGCGGCGAAACGTGGGCACTGTGGGGTTTCTATGCGGCCACGCTGCTGATCTTCACGATGTACGGCGGTGGCTTTGCGACTATCCCTGCCTATATCGCGGATCTCTTCGGCACGCTGCACGTGGGCGCGATACACGGGCGGCTGCTGACGGCGTGGTCGGTAGCCGGCGTGCTGGGGCCGCTCGCCATCACGCAGCTGCGCGAGCGCTCGCTGATGGACGCGGTGCACGCGCTGGCGGCGAAGGTGGATCCGGCGGCGTTCAGTGCGAATTTCGGGGAGCCGGTCACGAAACTCGACGAGCTCGTGCGGGCGAATACCGTCACCATCGAGAAATTGCTGACGCTGGCGCCGCCCGGCACGCCGGATCCGAGTGCGGGGCTGTATGACTCGACGATGTACGCAATGGCGGCGCTGCTTGTGGTGGCGCTGGTTGCGAATACCCTGATCCGGCCAGTGACGGGTTCACATTACGTCGAGAATGCACCGCACAAGGGCTGAGGGAGTCGCGGGCATGGCCCGCTCCTACAGCAGGGAAGGCCATGCCA
>JBILEG010000510.1:0-2755 GCA_044352225.1 Pseudomonadales bacterium
GCATCCGCGTAGGAGCGGGCCACGCCCGCGACCCCGCACCCGTTCAGCCCACGCACATGCCGCCCCCGCCCCCGGCACCGATGTAGGAGCGGGCCACGCCCGCGACCCCGCACCCCCTCTCCGCGCGCAGCTTCGGCCGTCTGTTAGCATTGCCCGACCGCTTCAACGGAGCCTTCCCGCGCATGACGCAGCCACTGCCTTTCAGCGCCGGGCAGCCGCTCGACAACGGCGAGTTGCTCGATGCGCTTGCCGCCGATGGCCTCGTGAGCCACGCCGATGCCAAGCGGCTGCGCTTCAGCCCGCGCACCCGCACCGAGGGCATGCGCCATCCGCTGGAGTTCATCGCTGCGCAGAACCTTTCCGATCCGCGCCACCCCGGCCGCGTTCTCGACATCGACACGCTGCTCGCCTGGCTCGGCGCCAGGGTCGGCCAGCCCGCCTACCACATCGATCCGCTGCGCATCGACGCCGCCGCCGTCACCGCTGTGATGTCGCTCGCCTTTGCCAAGCGCCATCGCATCCTGGCCGTCGAGAGCACGCCGCAGGAGGTGGTCATCGCCTCGGTCGAGCCGATGATCTCGGGGTGGGAGTCGGACCTCGGGCAAACGCTGCGCCGGCCCATCCGGCGCGTGCTCGCAGACCCCGCCGACATCGAGCGCTACACCGTCGAGTTCTACAACCTCGCGCGCTCGGTGAGCGGGGCTACGGGCCTCACGGCGCCGCGCGGCGTGACGGGCAACCTCGAGCAGCTGGTCGAGCTGAACGCGCTCAAGGACCCGGACGCGAACGACCAGCACATTGTCAGCATCGTCGATTGGCTGCTGCAGTACGCCTTCGAGAGCCGCGCGAGCGACATCCACCTCGAGCCGCGGCGCGACCAGAGCAACGTGCGCTTCCGCATCGACGGCGTGATGCAGCAGGTCTACCAGCTACCGGCTGCCGTCGCCATGGCGGTGACGAGCAGGCTGAAGATCCTCGGGCGCATGGATCTGGCCGAGAAACGCCGCCCGCAGGACGGCCGCCTGAAGACGCGTTCCCCGCGCGGCACCGAGATCGAGCTGCGGCTCTCCACCCTGCCCACCGCCTTCGGCGAGAAGATGGTGATGCGCATCTTCGACCCGGAAGTGCTGGTACGCGGTTTCCATGAGCTGGGCCTTGCCGACGAAGACCTCGCCACCTGGAGCGCGATGATCGAGCAGCCGCACGGCATCGTGCTGGTGACCGGCCCCACGGGTTCCGGCAAGACCACCACGCTCTATTCCACGCTGAAACTGCTCGCCACGCCTGATGTGAACATCAGCACCATCGAAGACCCGATCGAGATGGTGGAGCCCAGCTTCAACCAGGTGCAGGTGCACCATGCGATAGGGCTTGATTTCGCGAGCGGCGTGCGCGCGCTGCTGCGGCAGGATCCGGACATCATCATGATCGGCGAGATCCGTGACCGCGAGACCGCCGAGATGGCGGTGCAGGCCGCGCTCACCGGGCACCTCGTGCTTTCCACGCTGCATACCAACGACGCGCCCTCGGCCGTGACGCGGCTGCTGGAACTCGACGTGCCCGCCTATCTCATCCGCGCCACCTTGCTGGGCGTGATGGCGCAGCGCCTGCTGCGCATGCTCTGCCCGCACTGCAAGCAGCCCGCACAACTCGACGACGAGGCCTGGACGCGGCTCGTCTCGCCGTGGAAGGCGCGCACGCCCACCGTCACCTACCGCCCCGCAGGCTGTCAGGAGTGCCGCAACACCGGATTCATCGGGCGGCAGGGCATCTACGAGATCCTGCGTCTCGACGACACCGTGCGGGCCGCCATCCGTGAGGACAGCGATTCCGCTGATCTGCGCCGTGTCGCGGTGCGTGCCGGCATGAAGACGCTGCGCCTTGGCGGTGCGCGACGTATCGCAGCCGGGCTTACCTCGGTCGAAGAGGTGATGCGCGTCGCGCCGCTGGAACAACTGCGCGATCCCGCATGAGCCTGCAGCTGCCTGCCGATGCTGTGCCGGCCGCTTTTGCGGCAGCGCTAGCCGAGGACGCTGTGCGCCTTGCCGCCGCCCTGGGCGAGGAGCGTTGCGCGGCGATCGGGGCTGTTTTCCTGCGCGAGCCCGTGCGCCGCGAAGAACTCGCGCGGCTGCTGTGCCAGAGCCGCTTTGTCTTCCGCGAGTGCGAGCGGCATCCTGATCTTCTGCCGGAGCTGCTGCAGAGCGGGGATCTGCTGCGCGATTACGGCTCTGACGAATATCTGCAACGCGCCCGCGCGTTGCTTGCCGGCACCACGGCCGAGGCCGCGGTGATGAGTGTGCTGCGCACGCTGCGCCGCCGCGAGATGCTGCGCATCCTGTGGCGCGAGCAGTGCGCGCTGGCGGATTTCCGCACCACCACCGCCGAGCTGAGCGCGCTCGCCTCGGCGGCCATCG
Source organism: Pseudomonadales bacterium (assembly GCA_044352225.1). GTDB lineage: Bacteria > Pseudomonadota > Gammaproteobacteria > Pseudomonadales > UBA5518 > UBA5518. Next base: position 2,415 of record JBILEG010000510.1, read on the forward strand.
AGGTGGCGCTCGAGACGGCCCACACCGAGCTCGCGCAAAAACACGGTGAGCCCATCGGCGAGAGCAGCGCCACGCCGCAGCGCCTGGTGGTGATCGGCATGGGCAAGCTCGGCGCGCACGAGCTGAACCTCTCCTCCGATATCGATCTCATCTTTGCGTACCCCGAGCAGGGCGAGACGAACGGCGCGCGCAGCCTGAGCAACCGCGAGTTCTTCGTGCGCGTGGGGCAGCGCCTCATCAAGTCCCTGGACGCGGTGACGCGGGATGGCTTCGTGTTCCGCGTCGACATGCGGCTGCGCCCCTACGGCGACAGCGGCGCGCTCGCGCTCAACTTCGATGCC
>JBILEG010000004.1:0-27039 GCA_044352225.1 Pseudomonadales bacterium
ACGCCCTGCAAGCGCAGCGAATCCGTCGCCGAGAGCACGATCAGCGTGTCCGTGCCGTCCTGGCGGATCTCGAGCGCGGCGGCGTAGCCCTCGATGTCGATGCGGTCCTGCGTGCCGCCTGGCGTGAAATCGGTAACGGTGTCCGCGCCATCGCCCGCGCGCACATGGAACACATCGTGACCGGCGCCCCCCTGCAGGCGGTCTGCACCCGCGCCGCCCGAGAGCGTGTCGCTGCCGATGCCGCCCGACAGCGTCTCGTTGCCCCTGCCGCCGAAGAGTGCGTCGTTGCCGCCGCCTGCGTCGATGCTGCCGTAGAGCAGGCCGCTGCGCCCTTCGTAACGATCGTTGCCGCCGCCGAGCGAGACCAGCCCACGCAAGCTGCCGGCGTTCAGCAGCAGATCATTGCCGATACCCAGCGCCACACGGCCCGTGATGCTGCCGGTATTGAAGATGTCATAGCCCGCCACCGGCTGGGGAAAGACCTGCTGGTAATTGCGTATCGCGTACTCACCGCGCAGGGTGCCGCTGTTCCACACCTTCATGTTCGCGTAGACGCCGCCCGCGCTGTAATCGAGCGTGGCATTCGAGAGCCGCAGCGCCACCGAAGGCTCGCTGCTGCCCGCATTGACGGCGATGATCGAGCCGCTGTTCACCAGCACATCGCGCGTCTGGTTGGCGTAGAGGTCCACGGCGATGGCGCTGCCGGTGCCGCTGGCCACGATGCTGCCGCTGTTCCACAGACCCTCGATGCCGTGTACACCGCGGGCCAGCACATCGGCCGTGACCTGGATGCGGCCGGTGTTCACGACGGGCAACTCCGAGTCCCGGGCCGCAACGCCCGTGGCATCGGACAGCGCGGCTTCGACACGCAGCAGGCCCGCGTTCCAGAGGCCGTTCACGCGCTGCACACCTATCGCGGGTGCGCTGCCCGCGGCCTCGACCTCAAGGCTGCCGCCGGCCGCGATCACCACCTTGCTCTCGCCCCACCAGGGCCCATCGGTGAGCGAGCCCTGCACGCCCACCGACGGTGACGAGCCGTCACTCGTCTGCAACAGCAGGCGTCCGTCCAGGAACAACGACGGCAGCGGACCGAAACGCTCCAGCACAAGGCCCGAGTTCGGGAACCACTGGTCGCTCAGCAACAGCGGCAGCGGATCGCTCACCCGCAGCTGTTCAGCGGCAGACAGCACCACATCCTCGTTCGCGCGCAGCGTCTGTGAGGGCGGTACGGGAGCCTCGGCCGGTGCGCTCTCCTCCCGCGGCGCGAGCGCACCCGGATCGAGCGCTTCCGGGAGCACTCCCCGCAACAGGATCTGCTCGCCCGAGGCAAAGAGCAGCACAGTGCCGAGCGTCGATGCCGAGACCGTGGGCGCATCCGCGAAGCCGTAGAACGCAAGCCTGTCCTCGCCCGGCACGAAATCGAAGATCACATCCGCGCCGTCTCCCGCACGGAACAGGAACAGGTCCGCACCCGGGCCACCCCGCAAGCGGTCATCGCCCGCACCGCCACGCAGCGTGTCGGCGCCCGCTGCGCCGGAGAGCGTGTCCGCACCGCCGCCGCCCTCGAGCACATCGGCCAGCGCGGAGCCCGTGAGGTTGTCGGCAAAAGCGGATCCAGCGAGACGCTCGATGCCGCGCACCAGATCCCGCGCGCCAGCGTCCACAACGCCGCTCGTGAGATTGGCCACGATGCCCTGGGTGGCATCGGCATAACTCAGCAGATCATTGCCCGCACCGCCGTCGAGCCCGTCGCCCCCGCGACCGCCCGAAAGCGTGTCATCGCCCGCGCCGCCGTTCAGCTGATCCGCACCCTCCCCGCCCAGCAGCACCTCCGCACCCGCGCCGCCGATCAGCGTGTCGTCACCGGTGCCGCCGTCCACCACCCCTTCCATCAGGCCACGTCGGCCGGAGTAGAGATCATCCCCGTGCTCCAGCAGCACATCACCGGCGACGAGGCCGCTGTTGTGCAGCGCGTCGTCGCCGTAGGCAAGGATCACCAGCCCGCGCAATGTGCCCGAATTGAGCACGCTGTCCGGGCAGGCGAGCGTGGAGGCGTATCCGTTGCCGTCGTTCGCATACAGCGCGATCTCGGCATCGATGGTGCCCTCGTTCACGAGGATGTTCGGTGGCACGCCGGGATCGGAATTGTTCGAGAACCACCGCACGCCCACGCTGGCCCACGGGCTCTCGGGCGCCGTACGCACGATGATGGTGCCGGTGTTGCGCAAGCCCGTGCCGCCGTAGATGCCGATGTCCACGCCGACGGCGATCTCGGCTGCCGTGACCTCGATCAGACCGCTGTTGCTGATGTCGTCGTCGTTGACGAGCTTGATGCCGTAGCCGTCGTGGGCCGCCTCTACACGGAGATTGCCTGCGTTGGTGATGCGCGTACCGAAGATGCCCCATACCTCGATACCCACAGCGCTGGTGCCCGCAGCGCTCACGTGGATGAGGCCTTCGTTCAGGATGGCTGTGGACTGCTGCGGCGCGTAGTAGCCCCGCGCGAAAAAAATATAGCCGAAGCCGCTGTCATTGCGTCCTTCGCTCAGGACCTCGAGCACCCCTCCGGCCTCGTTGTGGAAGAGCCCACCGCCGGTGCCACCGTAGCGGGACACCACCACCCCGTGCGCGTTGCCCGCACCGGTGAAATGGCCCGAGATGGTGCCGGCATTGGCCAGCACCATGCTGCCGTCGCCCTGGTCCTCGATGGCGACCACGGCGGCCAGATCGAGTTGCTCCTCGTACGGCGGATCAAAAGCCTCGACGCGCTCACCCTCGGGGATGCGGGTATCCCCGGTGTAGTACACGGCCATGGGCGGCGTCTCAGTCCGGGATCACATAACCCGAGGGCAACTGACCGATCTGTACCGTCTGGCGGCAATCGCGCTCGACGATGCGCCAGCCCTCTGCAGTGCGCACCAGGCGGTCGTGGTAGTAACCCGCGTTGGTGATCACCTCCTGCGAGCCGTCATCACGCATGCGGGCCATGGGCGCGAGAAACATGCAGCGCGATTCCGCAGTGTCTTCGCCGGTGAATTCGATGCAGACGTTGGTGATGAAGTGCAGGTTGATGGGCCATCCCGCGAGAGCGCGGTGCAGCCATTCGAGCGTGGGGCGATACGGGCCTTTCTGGCCGCCGGTGCTGGTGTAGTCGATGGTGCCGCCGGGACCGAAGACGGTGTCCATCAGTTCCCATTTGCGCTCGTCGGCCATCCAGGAATAGCGATAGAGCAACTGTTCGATCTCGTAACGGTCTTCGCCGCGTGCGTAGCTCACGTGAGTGCTCCTCATGCAGTCCGGTGGCGCGGCGACGATAGCCCCTGCCCGCGCACAGCCGCAAGGCCATGCCCGCGACTCCCCTTCAAAACAGGCCCTCAGGCGGGCAGGCGCAGCGGCATCCCCACCGCCTCCGCCACGTCAACGTGATAGCGCTGCAACAGCATCTCGTTGCGCCCGAACACGAGCCGTGACGGCGCCGGCAGGCGCTGGTAGTTGTCCCACGCGCGCCCGACCATGGGCAGGTCCTCGCTCAGGTTGATGCCGAGCACGGCCTCGTGCAGGGCCATGAAGGCCTCCTCGGGCAGTTCCGCGGCAGAGGCGGGGCGATAGCTCGAGTAGAGCACGGTGGTCTCGCCGATGTGCTCCCCCGGGAAGGAACGGTTCAGCGCGATCACCGGCAGCCCCCCGTCGATCGCGTCGGAATAGGTGAGGATGGTGTTGGGGAAGAGGTAATGCACCGCGCTGTAGTGCGAGACGGGCCAGTCCTCTTCCGGCATCCCCACCCACTCCTGCATGCGCCGCGCCGGGCTGGCAAAGCGGTGATGCCGGCCGAAGCTGTCGTGGATCGTGATGAAGGGCACGAGCTGGGGCGAGAGCGTGGTCGGGTGCGTGGCCGGCACGTGGTAGCCCTCGCAGGAGACATCGACCACCAGTTTCCAGTTGGCTTCCGTCACCACCGCATCGGTGCGTACATGTTGCGCCGCAGCGAGCCCGAAGCCGCGAATGAGCGGCGCCATCGGCCCGAGGAAGGCATCCACGTCGATCGGCTCGCCGGCGGGATCGAGGCGCAGGAACACCAGCCCGTATCTCTCCGCGACTGGCAGGCGCGTGAGTTCCGGCGCCGGGCCCTCGCAGGCAAAGGCCGCCTCCTGCGGACGCGACTGCAAACGCCCGTCAGCACCGAAACGCCAGGCGTGGAAGGGGCAGACCACCCCGCTACCGATGCGCGCGCCCGTCACCAGCCGTGCACCGCGGTGCGGGCAGACGTTACGGAACGCATCGAGGCCGCCGTCTTCGCGCCGCAGCACGAAGACCGGCGGCCCGAAGGCCTCGAAATGCAGCACGCAACCCGGCTCGGGCAGCTGCGAGGAAAAACCCGCCAGCAAGGGCTCGCGCATGAACAGCCGCTCGCGCTCGGCGCGGTGGCGTGCCGGATCGGTGTAGAGGCTGGTGTCAACGAGCAGCGGCCGATCGACCATCTCGCTCGAACGCGTGGCGATGCAGGCGAGCATGCGCCGCTGCATGCCGCGCCATTCCACGGCGAGCCATTCGGCGGAGCCCGGCTCCGGGGCGGCGTCTTGTTCTGAACCGGTCATCGCCTCCCCCCGCGCCCCGATCAGGAGCCCGCATGCTACCCAAGGAGCGGCGCTCCCGGGCCATCGGAACGGACGATGGCCGCAGGCAACGCCCTGTGCGACCATCTGCAGCGCCTGCAAAGGGCAGGCAATCATCACCAAAGACGGGGAGTTCGGGCATGACCGAGGCAGAGGCCAAGATACTGGACGGGCGGGTGTGGGCAGAGTTCTGCGACGCCCTGAAACAGGCCGGAGACGTGGTGCTGCGCCCGGAGGTTCCCCAGGACGTCTACACCCGGGCGATCGGTTTCCGCTGCATGGCGCAGTTGCTGCGCGCCGGGCTCGAATCCACGCTCGACTACGCCGATGCCCAATTCCCCGCGTTTTTCCGTCTCGCCGACGAGACGAAGAAAATGCTGAACGACAACCCCGACAACATCTACTACAACTGCGTGATCGACGGCCGCTTCGATTACCGCATCCGCGGCAACCGCGGCACCGTGCAGTGGTTCAGCCTGGGCAGCAAGGGCAGCTCCACAGACGTGGGCCGCATGGTCGACACGGGCAACATCGACTCCAAGGAAATGCACTTCGCCGAGGACGGCAGCTTCGAGATCCTGGTGAGCAGCACGCCCAAGCCCGGCAACTGGCTGCCCACGCAACTCTCCTCCCGGATGATCATCGTGCGCGAGACCTTCGGACGTCGCAGCGAGGAAATCCCCGCTGATCTCACGATCGAATGCCTGAACCCCGAGCGCGCCAACAACAATCTGCAGGTAGAGGCTCTGGGCGCGTCGTTGCAGGCTGCGGTGGGACTGGCGAAAAACATCGGCGAGATGACGCTCGCCTGGCAGGGGCGCTACAAGGCCAAGCACACCAACCTGCTGCCCGAAGACGACCAGGCCATTTGCCAGCGCGCCGGCGGCGACCCGAACATCCACTACTACCAGACGTATTGGGAGCTCGCGCCCGACGAGGCGCTGCTGATCGAATTGGACGACATCCCCGTCTGCGAGACCTGGAACCTGCAGATCTCCAACCACTGGATGCAGTCGCTCGATTACCGCTTCTTCAAGGTCTGCCTGAACAAGTTCACCGCACACTACGAGCCCGACGGCCGCGTGAACATCGTGCTCGCGCACGAGGACCCGGGCCCGCGCTACCCGAACTGGCTGACCACGCTGGGGCACGCCACCGGCGGGATGCTGGGGCGCTACGTGAAGTCGGTGAACCCGCCCAAGGCGATGAAGTGCCGGGTAGTGAAGCTAGCGGATCTGCGCGCAAACGCTGACTGATGACGGCGTGGACCACACACCTTCGGGCCTGAAGCCTGTGCGCATCTGCGTCATCAACAACATCCTCCACGACGAGCAGGAGATCCCGGCGCATCAGGCGATGCTCGAAGGCTGCGCGCAGGGCGCGCTCGCGTCGGGCACCACCGTCAGCATCCGCGGCCTGCGCCATGCGCCACCCACCTCGCAGACTGCGCCGGCGTGTTACCGGGACAGTTTCTTCCAGTTGCTCAGCACCGTGCAGATCGTCTACGCGGCCGTGGCCGCCGCACGCGAGGGTTTCGATGCGATCGTGGTGAACTGCTTCGACGACTACGGCGTGGAGCAGGCGCGCAGCGTGGTCGACGTGCCCGTGATAGGCATCGGCAGCGCGAGCCTCTTCCGCGCCGCCACGCTCGCGCCGCGCATCGGGCTGATCGTGCCGAACCTGCCGGGGCAGGTGGAATTCGCGGCGCGGCAAATCGCCGATCTAGGGCTCTCTGACGCGCTGATCAGCGAGGGCATCCGCATGGATGCCCTGCCCTTCGCCGAGGCCTGGATGCAGTCACTGCAAGACCCGACATCAGCAGTCGCGCGCTTCGCACCACTCGCGCGCGAACTGGTCGAGGACGGCGCGGGTTGCGTGGTCTTCGGCTGCGGCGGCTTCAGTCTGGTTTGCGGGGCGCAGCGCTTCACTACCCTGCACGCGAAGGGGCACGACTGGCCGGTGCTGATCCCGGTGACGGTGGCGCTGCAGGAGGCCGAGTCGCAGGTGTTGGCAGCGCGCGCGGGCGCGCCCGTGCAGGCGCGTCGCCCGGGCTCGGTGCTGCACGGCTCGGCGCAACTGAAACAACTGCTTGCAGACTTCGGGATGCCCCCTCTCGAGTGATGCCGCGCGGCGGTCACCGCGCTAGACTCCGCCCCGCAACCAGAATTCCAACGGAGAGACGCCATGACGCTGCGCCAACCTGGCCTTGCCCTCGCCCTGCTGCTCGCCGTACAGGCCGATGCGCACGCCGGATTCACGCAGGACGAGGCCGATGCCGGCCGCGCGGATTACGCGCGTTATTGCGCGGATTGCCACCACGGCAGTCTGCGCGGTAGCGCCCACGGCGCGCCCCTCGCGGGGCCGGCCTTCGCCGAGAAATGGAACGGCAAGCCGGCGGGCGAGCTCGCGGGTTTGATCCGCAGCCAGATGTCCACGACGGTGCCCACCGGCGCGGCCGATTCGCTCTATCTCGGGCTGGTTGCGCACATCCTGCACGTGAACGGCGCGGCGCCGGGCAGCGCAGCGCTCGCGGCCAACAGCGTGATGGAGGTGGGCGCGGGCAACGCGACACTCGCCCACGCCGCGGCTGCGCCCGCTGCCGAAGCAGCAGCCCCGGCGGGTGACGGCGAGAAACGCGCCTGGGAAGGCGCGAGCGGCGTGGCCGAAGCCGCCGCCAGCGCCGGCAAGTGGGCGAACCGCGAGACTCCGCCACTCAGCCCCGTCACCGAGTCGATGCTGCAGAACCCGCCCGACGGTGCCTGGCTCAGCTGGCGCCGCACCTTGGACGGCCAGGGCTACAGCCCGCTCTCGCAGGTGAACCGCGGCAACGTGGGCAAACTGCGCCTCGCCTGGGCCATGACCATGCACGAGGGCAGCAACCAGGCAACGCCACTCGTGCACGAGGGCGTGATGTTCCTCACGCACCCCAACAACAAGATCCAGGCCATCGACGCGGCCACGGGAGACCTGATCTGGGAGTACGCCTACAGCTTCCCGCCTGAGGCGCGTACGCTGGGCGGCCCCACGCGCAACATCGCGCTCTACGGCAACCGCCTCTTCCTCGCCACGTATGACGCCGCGATCGTCGCCATCGACACCCGCACCGGCAAGGAAGTCTGGCGTACGCAGAAAGCCGACTACACGCAGGGCTACACGCACACCGCAGGCCCGCTGATCGCAGGCGGCGTGGTGGTGAGCGGCATCAACGGCTGCGAGCGCTTCAAGAAGGGCGGTTGCTTCATCACCGGCCATGACCCGGAAACCGGCAAAGAGCTCTGGCGCACCTCCACCATCGCGCTCCCCGGCGACCCCAACAACAAGACGTGGGGCAAAATTCCGCCGGAACTGCGTGGCGGCGCCGACAACTGGATCGCAGGCAGCTACGACCCTGCGCTCGGGCTCTTCTACGTGGGCACCGCGCAGGCCAAGCCCTGGGTGGCAGCAAGCCGCGGCATGAACCCGCGTGACGCCGCGCTCTACACCAACTCCACGCTCGCGCTGGACCCGAAGACCGGCAAGATGCGCTGGTTCTACCAGCACATCCCGGGCGAGACGCTGGACATGGAAACCGGCTTCGAGCGCGTGCTCGCGGACGTCGACGGCGAGCAGGTGCTGCTTACCGTGGGCAAGGACGGCATCCTCTGGAAGCTCGACCGCCGCAACGGCAAATTCCTCGGCTTTGCCGAGACCATCTATCAAAACCTCTACAAGAAGGTCGATCACCGCAAGGGCCGCGTCACCTACCGCGACGACATCCTCGACGCGAAGATCGGCGACTCGGTAGCAGCCTGCCCCAGCATCTACGGCGGCCACAACTGGCAGGCCACCTCCTACTACCCCGGCACGCAGTCACTGATCATTCCGCTGCAGCAGCTCTGCATGGAGTTCATCGGCCGCAAGGTCGACATGGTGGAAGGCGGTGGCGGCTACGGCGGCGAATCGAAAATGCTGCCCATGCCCGGCACCAATGGCGATTACGGCCGCCTGAGTTCCTGGGACGTGAAGACGCTGAAGCAACGCTGGACGCACACGCAGCGCGCGATGTTCCTCACCGGGGTGCTCGGCACCGGCGGCGGGCTTGCCTTCGTGGGTGACTTGGACCGCTACTTCAAGGCCTTCGATGCCGAGACCGGCAAGGAACTCTGGAAAACCCGCCTCGGCGCGCCGTTGCACGGCTACCCGATCACCTACTCGGTGAACGGCAAGCAGTACATCGCCGTGCCCACCGGCATGGGCGTGTTCAAGCTGATGACGGCGCAGCAGATTCCGGATGTGTACCAGCCGAGTGGTGGGAATGAGCTTTATGTGTTCGAACTGACCGATACCGGTGACGCGCCATGAGCGGCGCTATCGCGATCGTAGGTGCCACCGGCGGACTGGGCGAGGCCGTCGCCCGACGGCTCTCGGTGCGCGCACCCGTGCTGCTGGGCTACCACCGCAACGCGACCCGTGCCCGCGCGCTCGTAGACGCCATTGAGGCCTCAGGAGGGCGGGCGGCGGCGGCCTGCATCGACCTGCGTGACCCGGGCTCGGTAGACGCTTTCTTCACGGGTGCCAGGGACAGCGTCGGTGAACTCTCGCACGTCGTGAGCGCGACGGGGCCGGCGATCCCGCTCTGCCCTCTGCTGGAGGTCGGGGAAGCAGAGTTCCGCCGCATCCTCGAGACCGACGTGATCGGCAGTTTCAACCTGCTTCGTCACGCCGTGCCGATGCTCGCTGGCACCGGCGGCGGTTCCATCACGCTCTTCGTGACCACGGCGGTACTGCGGACGCTCGAAAATGACGGCATGTCTTCCATACCAAAGACGGCCGTCGCCGGGATGGTGCGCCTCGCCGCGCGCGAGGCGGGTCCGCATAACGTGCGCTGCAATGCCGTAGCGCCGGGCGTGATCGACGCCGGCATCGTGCACAGTTCATTTGTGGTGAGCGAGGTGGCGAAGGACGTCATCTCGAACTGCCTGGCACGCACGCCTGCGGCGCGGATGGGGCAGCCAGGGGAGGTCGCTGCACTCGTCGATTTCCTTTGCTCCGACGACGCCGCCTACGTCAACGGGCAGGTGATCGGCATCGATGGAGGCTACAGCGCCTGAGGCCAGCGCGCCTCAGCGTCCAAGGCTCCTCACCACGATCGCACCGTCGGCATGGAGACGACGGATTTCCTTCTTGTCGATTTTTCCTACGCTGGTCTTCGGGAGTTCGCGGGGAAAAGCGAAGTACTCAGGCAACCAGAAGCGCGCCACCTTGCCATCGAGGAAGGCACGCAGGACCGCCGGCTCGAGTTCGGCGCCGGGGCGTGGCACCACCAGCACCAGCGGGCGCTCTTCCCACCGCGGATCGGGGATCCCGATGACTGCCGCCTCGAACACATCCGGGTGCATCGCCAACTGGTTCTCCAGATCCACAGACGACACCCACTCCCCGCCGGACTTGATCACGTCCTTGGAACGGTCGGTGACCTGCACATAACCGCGCGTGTCGATAGTGCCCACGTCGCCGGTGCGCAGCCATCCGTCATCGGTGAAGGCATCGGTCGAGGCGCCCTTGTGGTAGCCACCGGTGACCCACGGCCCGCGCAGTTGCAACTCGCCCACGGTGTGGCCGTCTTCCGCCGTCGCATTGCCTTGTTCGTCCACCAGTCGCACCTGCATGCCCGGCACCGGGCGGCCGCTCTTGGCGCGCCACACAGGCTCGTCCTCGGGCGCGGTGTCGCGCGGCGGAATCGACACACAGCACATGGGGCTTGTTTCTGTCATGCCCCAGCCCTGCAGCATGGGCACGCCCCAGCGCTCGCGCACGCGGCTGATCAGCGCAGGCGACACGGGCGAGCCGCCGGCGATGATCGCGCGGAAGCTGGACATATCCACCGGATCTTCAAGGTCGGCCTGCAGCAGATCGTTCGCCAGCGTAGGCACCAGCGCGGTAATCGTTGGGCGCGCCTGCCGCACCATGGCGCGGATATGCGCGGCCTTCAGGTTAGGCCCCGGCATGATGAGATCCGCACCCGAGAACCATGCCGAAAACGGCAGCCCCCAGGCATTGGCATGGAACATCGAGGGCAGCAGCAGGATGCGGTCGTCCTGTCCGATACCGAAGGTGTCGCGCCCGAGCGTGGCCAGCGTGTGCAGGAAAATACTGCGATGGCTGTAGACGATGCCTTTGGGATCACCCGTGGTGCCGGTGGTGTAGCAGACCACCGCGGCGTCACGTTCCTGCAGTTCCGGCCACGCGAAAGCGCCCGCGTGCGCGGCGAGCAGCGCCTCGTAGTCAGACACGCCTGTGTCCAGCGGCAATTCCACCGCGCCCTCGCCCACCAGGATCACGTGCTTCAGGCCCGGCACCAGCTCCAGGTGCGGCGCTAGCTGCGGCAGCAGCGAGGCATCGGCGATCAGCACGCGGTCATCGGCGTGCGCCATGATCTTCGCCACCTGTTCGGGGAACAGACGGATGTTCAGCGTGTGCAGCACCGCGCCCATCGCGGGCACCGCGAGGTAGGCCTCGAGGTGCTGGCGGTGATTCCAGCAGAAGGTCGCGACGCGTTCGCCGCGCGCAACTCCCAGCGCCGAGAGCGCGTTAGCCAGCGATTCCGCACCCCGCGCCACGTCCTCGAACAGCGTGATTTCGATGCGCTCGCCATCGAAGCTGCGCACCGCACTACCGCCGTGCAGCCGCGCGCCGTGGCGGAAGATCATCTGGGTAGAGAGCGGCAAGTCCATCATCGTCGACTGCATGGGCGAGGCTCCCCGGGGGTTCAACGCAGGCCGGCGATGATCGCCGCTTCCTGCAACATGCTGGGCACGTCGTGCTCGAGGCGACGGGAGTAGTCGCTGTCGACCAGACCCTTGCGGTTCAGCACCCACGCGCTCTCGACGATGGACGCGAGGCGCCAGAGCGCGAACACGATGTAGTAATCGATGTCATCGGACGCGATGCCGCTCACGCGGGACCAGCGTGCGGCGAGTTCGGCGCGCGAGGGTGCCGCAACACCCTGACGCGTCACCTGCTGCACGAAATCGAAACCGGGCGCCTCGACCCGCCGAGGGCCCCAGAAGGCGAGCATGAGCCCAAGGTCCGTAAGCGGATCGCCCACCGTGGCGAGTTCCCAGTCGATGATGCAGGCAAGCTCGGGGCGCGCGCGGCGGAAGAGCGTGTTGTCGAGGTGAAAGTCACCGTGCGTCACGGCCACCGGGCGTTGCGCGGGCAACTTCTCAAGCAGCCAGCGGCCCACCTCTTCCACCAGCGGCAACTCGCGCACGGATTCCGCTGCGCGGGCCTTCAGCCAGCGCTCGATCTGTTTGGGCACGTAGGCATCGGCACCCGCCGGCGCCTCGATGCCCAACTCGCGCCAGTCGAGCGCATGCACCGCGCCGATGGCATCCACCAGTTCCTCACCGAGGGCACGCAGCGTACCGGGCTCACGCGGATAGGCCTCGGGCAGTTCAGTGGTGATGGACACGGCATCGATGTGCTCCACCACCAGGAAGGGCTGACCGATCACGCTGGTGTCATCACAAAACCCCAGCGCCCGCGGCACACGCGCACGCCCGTGCAGGGCCTGCAGCATGCGGTGCTCTCGGCGCACGCCGTTCGCGGCGCTGGCCGAGAGCGCGGCATCGGGCGGGCGGCGCAGCACGAGCCGCCCGTCGCGGTAGTCGAGCAACTGCGTGACGTTGGAGTTGCCACCGCCGAGGCGCGGGCCGGGCACCACGTCTTGCAGGCCGAGATGCGTGGCAAGCCACGCAGAAAGTGCGGTGTCGGTGCTGCTCATAGCGCGGCCATCAACCCGCCGTCGGTGGGGATCACCGCGCCGGTCATGTAGGTGGAGCCGGCGACCCACCAGATCACCTCGGCGATCTCGTCCTCGGTGCCGGTGCGGCGCATGGGGATGTCGGCCACCAGACGCTCGCGGGCTTTTTCGTCGAGGCCCGCGGTCATCTCGGTGATCACGAGGCCCGGGAGCACCAGATTCACGCGGATGTTCTTCGGCGCGAGTTCGATCGCCAGTACCCGCGTCAGGCCGGCGAGACCCGCTTTGGAGGCACCATACGCACTGTCACCGGGAAAACCACGGAAGCCCACGACGGCGCCCACGTTCACGACGGCAGCGCCTGACTGCATATGCGGCAGCACCGTGCGCGTGCAGTACATGGGACCCGAGAGATTGGTCGCGAGCACGGCGTCCCAGTCGGCCATGTCGAGCCGCACGAGTTTGCCGCCACGGTGCAGGCCGGCGTTGTTCACCAGCACATCGACACCGCCCCAGGCCTCGCACACCCTGGCTACGGCAACATCGATGGAAGCGCGATCAGAGATGTCCGTCTGGACCGCGAGGCAGCGCGGGCCGCGCAGGGCTTCGAGTGCGGGAACATCGACGTTCCTTGCAAAGATGGCGACGCTGTCGCCGCGGGCATGGGCAAGGCAGGCGACCGCGAGGCCAACGCCACGGGATCCGCCGGTAACGATCCAGCGCCTGTTCATTGAAATGGAATCCGGAGGAGAGCGCCGTCTGCGGGCAAAACGAGAAAGGGGTAGCACGGCAAAGCCGTGCTACCCCTCCCGAGGCTCAGAAGTTGTGAAGGACACGAAGACCATAGGTCCGGGGCGGTGAGACCGCGGCGTAGGTCCAGAGACCCGGGAAGGTCAGGCTGGTGCCTACGTCATACGCCTGCGACCACGAATCGTCGTCGGTGATGTTCATGCCGAAGACGCTCACGATCGTTTCACCGAACTGGTAATTGACGGAGGCATCCAGCACATCATGCGAGGGCACGCGGCTCTGCGGAGAGTTCAGGAAAGTCAATTCCTGATCGCCCACGTAACGCCAGTCTGCCTGGGCCGTCAGCGTACCGCCAGGCACCTCGACCGTGAGCACGGGCGAGATCGTCGCGGTAACGTCGGGCGCCCGACGCAGATCGAGGTCAGTGAGATCCGTGCCGGTCAGCGGGTCGATCAACTCGTCATAACTCGCATCGAGCAGACCCAGATTGCCATTTAGGGTGAACATGTCGTTGACCGCAAAGGCAAGATCAAGTTCGAGGCCGTTGATCTCTGCGCTTGAGGCGTTCACCACAACAGTTTGCTGTCCGGTGCCCTGGCTGGTCGGAACGCTCTGCTCCTCCTGCTTGTCGTCGTACTTCATGGTGAAGACCGACGCATTGGCGCGCAGCCGGCCGTCGAGCCACTCGGACTTCATGCCGAGCTCGTAGTTGTCGACGGTCTCGGGGTCGTACGCAATGGAGGCTGCCTCGTAGGTGCCAGGACGGCCATTGAAGCCTCCGGCACGAAAGCCCTTGGAGTACAGCGCGTAAAACATGAGGTCATCCGTCACACGGTACTTCAGGCTGGCCTTGGGGGTGAACTCGTTCCACGACTCATTGAAGGGGTTGCCGAGGCTGCCCAGTTGCGCGAGCTCGGGCATGATCGGATCTATGAGTCCGCTGTCCTTCTCGTCTTCGGTATAACGGCCTCCCAGCGTGAGGGTAAGTGCGTCGGTGAGCTCGTAATCGCCCTCGAAGAACACGGCTTTGGAGTCCGTGTTCTGAGCGACGGTCTGTTCGACCGTGAGCACCGTGCCCGACGGCAGGCCGAAGAGGAGGTCGCCGAAACCGATGTAACTGGTGAGGTCGATGCGGTAGTCGGACTCCCACACATATACGCCCGCCGTGACATTCAGGCGATCCGCGGCATAGCTCACCCGGAGTTCGTGGCTGGTCTGGTTCCATTCCGCGGGGCGGTCGGTGTGGTAGAGGGTAAGCGGCGTGCCGTCCCAGTCCTGGTAGACCTTCTCGTCCGTCGAGAAGTCACCGAAGACATAGTTCAACGTCCACGCATCGTTGATCTCCCACTGCAGAGTCGCGATGTGGAGTTCAGTGTCGAAGTAGGACTGGTAGGGATCGTCGCCGTTCTGGAGGACATCGTAACGGTCGCCAGACTGAGGATCTGTCTTGCTGCGTGCACACTGGTTATAAAAGAAACACCACGCCTGATCCGACTGTGCGACGTTCGACACCGTGTTAGCGTCCTGGTCCTGCTGGGACTTGTCGAATCGGTAAAAGATCTCGACCCCATCGGTAGGCCTCAGCGTAAAGCTCGGGCTAATAACGTTGTATTCGGACGCACCGACATCCTTGCCGAGCGTCTTGTTCTCGAACCAGCCGTCGTTTTCCCGCCACGCGCCGCCAAGACGGAACGCGAAAACATCGTTCACCGGGACGTTCACGTAGCCATCAAGTTGTCGGTCCGAGTAGGTGCCGACGCCCGCACGCACGGCACCGCTTGTCTCCTCGAAATCCGGCTTGCCGCGGGTGACGTTGATGACGCCGCCGATGGAGTTGCGCCCGAAGAGCGTCCCTTGGGGGCCGCGCAGGATCTCGACGCCCTGAAGATCGATCGCCTTCAGCATCGCTCCGGAGTTCACGCCGATGAAAACGCCGTCAACGACAACGCCTGCGGTAGGGTCGAAATTCTTTTCGACATCGGTCGTGCCAACGCCACGGATGGAGATGGCCGCGGGGCTGCCCGGCCCCTGCTGGATGTCGTTGATGATAACGTTCGGAGCGGAGTTGGCCAGACTCTGCAGGTCGGTGTCGAAACGACGCTGGAGCTCGTTCGCGCCGAGCGCGCTGACGGAGGTGCCGACGTCCTGGAGGTTCTCCACCCGCTTGCGGGCTGTAACAGTGATTTCCTCGAGCACTGCGTCGGCGCGCAAGCCCGTGGATGTCGCGATCGTCGCGCAAGCAACCGTGATTGCTGCGCACAGCCGCGCATTGCGTCTTCTGGTGCGTTCCATAGTGTCCCCCAAGGATCATCCGTTTGTTGTGGATCGGAGTGACCTACGGCGATTAAATTGCCACAGATCATCCGCACAACCATAATCCGCGTACCACCTCTGCCGCAAGGCCCGAGCGGCGCCAACCCACCCGGGAGCCGTGACAGATCCGTAATTCTCCGACACTTCCATACAGGAAAACGTGACGATGGCATGGGATTTCGAGACCGATTCCGACTTCCAGAAGAAACTCGACTGGATGGACAACTTCGTGCGCGAGGAGATCGAACCGCTCGACCTCGTGTTCCGCGGTCCTGCAGACCCCTTCGATCCCGCGCGCAAAGGCCCGGCGCACGCCATGGCGCCCTTGAAAAAGATCGTCCAGAACGAAGGCCTCTGGGCCTGCCACCTCGGGCCCGAACTCGGCGGCAAGGGCTACGGCCAGGTGAAGCTCGGCCTGATGAACGAGATCCTCGGCCGCAGCCGTTTCGCGCCCACCGTCTTCGGCTGCCAGGCACCCGACACCGGCAACGCCGAAATCCTCGCCCGCTTCGGCACGCCCGAGCAGAAGAAGCGCTACCTGGAGCCGCTGCTCGCAGGCGAGATCGCCTCCTGCTACTCCATGACCGAACCGCACGCAGGCGCCGATCCCGCGGAATTCACCTGCCGCGCCGAACTGGTCGGTGACGAATGGGTGATCAACGGCGAGAAGTGGTACGCCTCGCACGCGGATTTCTCGCGCTTCCTGCTGGTGGTCGTGGTCACCGACACCTCGGTGCCGATCCACAAGGGCGCCTCCATCCTGATCGTCGATCGCGACGCCCCCGGGCTCGAACTCGTGCGTAACGTCTCCTCGACCATCATGGAAGAGATCGGCGAGGGCGTGCACGGGTATCTGCGCTTCACCAACTGCCGCGTGCCCAAGGAAAACATCCTCGGCAATCCCGGCCAGGGCTTCGAGGTGGCGCAGTCGCGCCTTGGCGGCGGCCGCATCCACCATGCGATGCGCACCGTGGGGCAACTCAAGCGCGCGCTCGACATGATGTGCGAGCGGGCACTGAGCCGCCGCACCAAGGGCGAGCTGCTCTCGCAGAAGCAGCTCACGCAGGAGAAGATCGCCGACTCCTACATCCAGATCACGCAGTTCCGCCTGCACGTGCTCTACGCGGCGTGGCTGATCGACAAGAACCAGGCCTACACGCGTGAAGTGCGCCGCGAGATCGCCGCGGTGAAATCCTGCATGCCCACGGTGCTGCGCGACGTGGTCTATCGCGCGCTGCACCTGCACGGCTCGCTCGGCCTGTCGAACGAGACACCGCTCCTTGCACTCTGGCAGGTGGTGCCCGAGATGGGCATCGTCGACGGCCCCACCGAAGTCCACAAATTCGGCGTCGCCAAGGAAGTGCTCCGCGATCGCAAGGGAACAGACGGACTCTTTCCGAGCTACCACCTGCCCGAGCTCATCGCAGCCGCCGAGCGCAAGCTGGCAAGCTCCATCGAGCTCGACGTCGGCAACCTCTGAACAACGCATAACACCGGAGAAACCCCATGGCAGACGACGCACTCATCCAGCAATTGCTCGCGCGCATCGACCAGCTGGAAAGCCGCAACGCGATGCGCGACCTGGTCACGGATTACTGCCAGGGCTTCGACACACTCGACTGGGACTGCTTTCTCGCCATCTGGTGGGAAGACTGCGTCTGGAACATCGGCCCGCCCTTCGGCACCTTCCACGGGCACGCCGGCATCACGAAAGCGGTGAAGGAAGTCCTCTGGCCCGTCTGGCGCGAATCGCATCACCTCACCAGCAACCTGCGCGTACAGTTCACTGACGCCGACAACGCGCACGGCGTGTGCGACGTCGACTGCATGGGTGCCACGCGCGATGACGTGGTGCAGATGATCAGTGCCACGTACAAGGATCATTTCCAGCGCCGTAACGGCGTCTGGCGCATCCTGCAGCGCGACGTGACGATCCACTACTTCAACCCGATCCCGGGCGCGCAGATGACGCCGCCTGCCTCCAACTGAGACAGGAGTACACACATGGCTTATCTCAACACCGAAGACGCACGCCGCATCTATTTCGAGTACTACCCCGGCAACAAGGTGCCGGTGATGCTGATCCACGGCTGGGGCATGAGCTGCCGCGTGTGGGACACCACGCTGGTGGCGCTGCAGGCCGCGGGTCATGCCGTCGTGAGCTATGACCAGCGCGGTTGCGGCGCCTCTGACAAGGACTTCAACGAGGTGAGCATCACCTCGTCCGCACGTGATGCGGTGGCGCTTCTGGCGCATCTGGGCATCGAGCGCGCCGTGCTGAACGGCTGGTCGCTGGGCGGTGCCATCGCGGTGGAAGCGGCGTCCACGCTGGGCTCGGGCTGCGCGGGCGTGGTGCTGACCGCGGGCGCATCGCCCCGCTACACCCAGGCCCCGGACTTCGCCATCGGCAACCCGCCTGGCAGCACCGCGCAGACGGTGGCGGCGCTGCGCGAAGACCGCGCGAACTTCCTCTACAACCTCACCAAGGCCGTGTGTGCGATCCCGCAGACGCCGGCCATGGAAAACTGGATGTGGTCGATCTTCATGCAGTCCGCGCCCTCGGCGGATGTGGCGCTGGCGGATCTGGACACCCTGGACCAGCGCGCAGCGCTTGCGGCGCTCGATGCACCCGTACTGTCGATCGTAGGCGGCAAAGACGTCGTCGTGCCGCCGGATATCTGCCGCCTTGCCGGCACCGTCGCGCGCCACGGCACGACAGCGGAGTTCGCCGACAGCGGGCACGCGCCTTTCATCGAGGAGGGGCCGCGCTACCGTCAGGTGCTGCTCGACTTCCTCGCCACCATCGCCTGAGCCGCGGAGCCACATCATGACCCGTCACGTGAATTTCGGCCTCTGGTACGACTTCCGCAATCCCGCGCCCTGGACGGTGCCCTTCGAGCAGATGTATGCCGGCTCGCTCGACCAGATCGCCGAGGCCGAGGCGCTCGGTTTCGATTCGGTGTGGCTCACCGAGCACCACTTCTGCGATGACGGCTACACGCCCTCGCCGCTGGTGATCGCGGCAGCCATCGGCGCGCGCACCAAGCGCATGCGCATCGGCACCAACCTGATGATCCTGCCGCTGCACAACCCCGTGCGCATCGCCGAAGACGCCGCCACGCTGTCTCTCCTGACCGGCGGGCGTTTCGATCTGGGCGTGGGCATCGGTTACCGGGCCGACGAGTTCGCGGAATTCGGCCGCGAGTTGAAGCACCGCCCGAGCCTCGTCGAAGAATCGATGGCGATCATCCGCAAGGCCTGGTCCGGTGAGCCCATCAACTTCGAAGGCAAGCGCTTCAAGGTGGGCGATCTGCGCATCACGCCCGCGCCGCAGCACACCCCGAAGCTCTACCTCGGCGGCATGGCCGAACCCGCCATCGATCGCGCCTCGCGCATCGCCGACGGATTCCTCTCCACCGGCGGCATCGGACACGACGTCTACCTGAATTGCCTCGAGAAAAACGGCCGAGCGGCAGACAGCGGCGCCATCATCGCGGGCCACTGGGCCATCGTCTCCGACGACCCGGAGCGCGAAGCCGCGATCGTGGGCCCGCACGTGCTCTACCAGGCAAACCAGTACATCGAATGGGGCGCTTTCGGCCCGCCCGAGCACGTACCCCGCTTCCCCGACGCCGCCACCGCGATCGCACAGGGGCTCTACGAACTCTGGGATGGCGAGACGGCCGTGACCAAGCTCACGGAACTGCTCCGCGCCTACCCGCAAATCAAGGACGTGCACTTCTGGGCGCAGTTCCCCGGCGAGTCGATCGCCTCGGGCCAGCAGCGCATCGAGTACATGGCGAAGCACGTGCTCCCGAAGGTGCGCGCCGCCCTGTAATCGCAGCCAGGCTCTGCCCCGACTCTGGATGGCAGGGCCTTCCTCACAACCCGTAGGAGGGGGCCATGCCCCCGACTGCCGTTGGAAGGGGCCATGCCCCTGACTGCCGTTGGAAGGGGCCGTGCCCCCGACTCTCGACAGGGTCTCACCCGCACTTCAGCCCGGGCCCCCTCCCCGCTCGCTCCCGCCCCGGCACATCCCTGTGCCGGGGCTGCCACATCCCGGAAATCGTTCCCGACGATTTCCGGGATGAAAGGCCGCTCTCGGGGAGAGGACCCGGGCTGAAGCGCTCGATCTGTTGCGGTGCCGCGTCCTGGAGAATCCCGTTACAGGGCGTAGTGCGCGGGAGAAATGGCTTCGGGATGGCATGGTCGCGGGCATGGCCCGCTCCTACGGGGAAAATCGCCGGGTAGGCCCGCGGTGCGTTCCCTCTGTACGAATTACCCCCAGCCCGGTTCGAGCGCTTCAGCACCGGTCCCCGACCCGTGAGCGGCCTTGAGTCGTGAAATCGTCGGGAACGATTTCACGACTCAGGCAGCCTCGGCACAGGGATGTGCCGAGGCGTGAGCGAACGGGGCGGGGACCGGTGCTGAAGCGCGGGTGCTGCAGTGCGCGGGGCTGAAGCGCGGATGCTGCACTGGGCAAACCACAGGCTACATGTTCCAGCCCAACGGCCCCGCCATCGAGCCGCCATCGGCCAGCACCGCACTACCGGTCATGTAGGAGGCATCGTCAGAGGCAAGAAAGGCCGCCACTCGAGCGATCTCGTCCGCGCTGGCCACGCGCCCCAGCGGCAGAAAGCCGAAGGCATTCGCGCGTTGCTCGTCCGTGAGGTTCAGCATCGCGGTGTCCACGCCGCCCGGATGCAATGAATTCACGCGGATTCCGTAACGTCCCAGCTCGATCGCCGCGGTCTTGCTCATTCCGGTGACCGCGTGCTTGCTGGCGGCATAGGCAATGGACTGCGGCACGCCCTCCAGCCCGCCGGTGGAAGACACATTCACGATGGCGCCGCCACCGGCCCGTATCATCGCCGGCGCTGCGACACGCATCCCGAGAAAACAACCCGTCTGGTTGACCTCGATCACCGCGCGATAGTCATCGAGCGAGGTCTCGAGGAGCGGCGCCACGCGCACGATCCCCGCGTTGTTCAGGAGCACATGCAGCGCGCCGAAGTGTGTCTCGGCGAGTGCTACGGCAGCCAGCCAGTGGGACTCCTGCGTGACGTCGAGCGTTAGCGCGACGGCAGCATCACCCAACTCATGCGCGAGCGGCGCGCAGTCGAGCACGTCACCCAGCACCACGCGCGCGCCCTCCGCGACGAAGCAACGTGCCGCCGCGGCGCCCTGCCCTCGTGAGGCCCCCGTGATGAGCGCGACTTTGCCCTCGAGGCGTTTCATGCTGCCCCCTCCGCCACGCCCGGGCGGCGGTACATCGTGTCGAGCATCGCGTCCCAGGCCTCGTCGCTGCCGCCCGCGCGGAGCGCAATCAGTTGCCGCGCCATCTCCCCCACCACCACGCGGGTGGGCGCGGGATCCGTGCGCAGCGCCTGCAGGATCGCTTGCGCCACGTCCTGCGGCGTGGAGGCGCCCGCCAGGCCCTCGCCGTGGAAGGTACCCTCGAGCCCCGCGCGTATCGAGGCGTTCAGTGCCGCATAGGGACTGCCGGTTTCTCGCAGATGCGCCAGCGAATCAAGCGCCGCATCGCCGAAGGCACTCAAGGTGGGGCCCGGTTCGATCACGGTGACACCGATGCCGAAGCCCGCCACCTCCCAGCGCAGCGCATCGCTGAAAGCCTCGAGCGCGTACTTGGAACCGTGATAGGCGCCGCCGCCCGGAAAACCGAGTCGCCCGCCCATCGAGGACACGTTCACAATGCGCCCGGCACCGGCGCAACGCATGCCCGGCAGCACCAGCTGGC
Organism: Pseudomonadales bacterium; assembly: GCA_044352225.1. GTDB lineage: Bacteria > Pseudomonadota > Gammaproteobacteria > Pseudomonadales > UBA5518 > UBA5518. The sequence goes on from JBILEG010000004.1 coordinate 21,179, forward strand.
ACAGACGTAGCGGCCCGAAAGCGTTTACCTCGAACTGCCGCCGCACCGCTTCGAGCGGCGTTTCCTCGAGCGCCCCGTGCTGCCCGAAGCCCGCGTTGTTCACCAGCACATCGATGTGTCCCTGCTCCGCCTGGACGGCCTGCACCGCGGCCTGCATCGAGGCTTCGTCGCAGACGTCGAGCAGCAATGGGCGGCAACCCGCGGCCTCCAGCGCGGCGAAACCTTCCGGTCTGCGCAGGCCCGCCCAGACCGTGAAGCCCGCTGCGGCCAGAGCGAGAGCGGTGGCCTTGCCGATGCCCGAGGAACAGCCCGTGATCAGTACAGCGCCGTTTGCGCTCGGAGGTGTCATCTGTGGTTTAACCTGCAGTTGGAGTCAATTCGACCGGGCACAAAAAACCCGGCGCCTCGCGGAGCCGGGTTCTGTGACAGCCTCGCTGCGCGAGGATGTGAACTTACTGCGGAGCGGGCGGGGTCAGTTCCTTCACCTTCTCGGCAGCAGCATCGACCGCATCGCCTGCGGCAGCGGCAGCGCCGTCAACGGCGGCAGCCGCATCAGCAGCAGCGCCTTCTGCGGCAGCAGCGGCATCACCAGCAGCGCCTTCTACGGCAGCGGCGGCATCACCCGCAGCGCCTTCGACGGCAGCGGCCGCATCAGCTGCGGGTTCCGCGACCACTTCGGCGGGAGCGGGTTCAGCAGCCGGCGCAGCAGGTGCCTCTGCGGCGGCCGGTGCGGCAGGCGCTGCGGCTTCTTCCTTGCCGCCACCGCAAGCCACGAGGCCCGCAGTCAGCAATGCAGTCGTCAGGATGGCAGTTACACGTTGCATGAGATCACTCTCCTCGAGGGTGGAATAGACGCTTCGAGCATAGCACCCCTCTCGGCGCTGCGCTCAAGAAGCTTCTGCCAGGCGCACTGCCTCAGGAGCCGAAGACTTTCCGCAGCAAATCCGTGCTGCGCGCCACGGGATCGCGACGGATGGATTTTTCCTCCTCCGCCAACTTGAAGAACAGGCCATCGAGGGTTTTTTCCGTGATGTATTCGTCCACGTCCAGATCATCGCCGAGCATCGCGGCGGCAGGGCCTGCCTTCTCGACCATGCGCTTGTAAGCGCGCGTGACACCGGCATTGTCGGTGGCCTTGCTGACGATGGGTGTCAGGGCCTTTGCGAGCGAATCAGAGGTTTTGTCGCGGAAATACCGCGTGGCCGAATCGTCCGGGCCGGAGAGGATCTGGCGCGCATCGCTGAAACTCATGCCGCGGATGGCATCGCCCACGATGGGGGCTGCCTTCGGGATGGCCTGCTCCGCGGCGCGGTTGGCCGTCTGCAGGAACTCGTCCACCGCCTTGCCCTGCCCGAGCATGCGCAGGCTGCTTTCGATCTTGCGCAGTTTGCCGGGCAGCGGGATGCGCACATCCTTGTCGTCCAGGAACCCGCCATTGCGGGAGAGCCCCTTGATCGCGCGTTCGGAGCCCAGCGCGAGCGCCTCTTTCAGGCCGCCGTTCATGTCGGACTGCGAGAGCCCGCCTGCAGGCGCCTTGGCGGAACTTCCGGTGCCGCTCACCTGCTTCAACGCGGACTTCCAGTCCTGCGCGTGGCTGTGCTGGGGGAGCAGGAGCGATGTTGCAAACAGGCAGCTGAAGGCGAGTGCGATGCGCATCGGTGAAACCCTGTGGAATCTGCGCCGATGGTGCGCCGCGCGCGCGCTGCGGGCAAGAGCACCGCTATTCCGGGACGAGACCCGCGGCGCCACAGCGCCACGCAATCCCGGCAGCACGGCGCGTCTGTGACGGAAGCCGGAGTAAATTGACGCCACCGGAAACCCGTCGTTAGGCTTCGTGTCCATCGTTGCCGCCCCGCCCGCTCCGCTGCCTGCGGAGCGCTGCTCGTGCCCCACCGGAAGTCCCCGCTGATGTACCCCAGCCCGCTCCGCCCGTCACCTCGCCTTGCCGTGATACTGCTGGCCACGTGGCTGTGCGCCTGCTCGGAGAGCAATGACGACACACAAGCCACACACACGACGCTGGTCGACACCGCACTCACTCAAACGCAGGACCTGCCCCTCAGCCTGCAGTCCACCGGCAGACTCGAGAGCCGGGCGGCTCCCCTGGTGGCGGCCGAGATCGACGGCCGCGTGCTACGCCTTGCCGTGGACGAAGGCGATGCGGTGAGCGCAGGGCAGACGCTCGCTTCGCTCGATCCAACCACCGCCGAACTCGAGCTGCGAGCGGCAAATGCAGAGGCAGCGCGCCTCGCCGCGCTGCTCGCGAACGAGGAGCGCCGCAGCAAGCGTCTGCGCGAACTGCACGCGAAGGGCTCCGTCTCGCGCGAGCAGCTCGATGACGCGGAAGCACAGCGCCAGGCGCTCGCCGCGCAAGGCGATGTGGCGGAGTCGCGTGTGCGCATCGCGCGGGACATGCGCGCACGTACCGAGGTCCGTGCGCCGCTCGCCGGGCGCATCCAGAAGCGCCTCGTGTCCGAGGGGGATTTCCTGAAACGCGGCGAGCCGCTCTTCGCCATCGCCACGAGCGGTGCACTGCGTGCGCTCTTACCCTTCCCTGAGCAGCAGGCTGCACTGCTTGCGCCAGGCCAGACGGTGGAACTCGATTCGCCGCTGCTGCCGAGCAAGCGCGCGACGGGCACGGTCACGGAATTACGCCCTGCAGTGGGCGCCGCCAACCGTGCGGTGTGGGCGATAGTCGACATCCCGGACACCGCCGGCTGGCGCCCGGACGCCACCGTGCGTGGGCGTGTGCAGGTGGCAGTGCACGCAGACGCGGTGATGGTGCCGGCGCAAAGTGTGGTGCGGCGCCCCGCAGGCACCGTGGCCTACGTGATCGCCGACGGCAAGGCCACACAGCGCGTGCTGCGCATCGGCGAGCGCAGCGGCGAGTGGATCGAGGTGCTCGAGGGGCTGCGTGCGGGCGAGCAGGTGGCCACCGAGGGTGCTGCCTATCTCAGTGACGGTGCGGCCGTCAGGCTTGCCGGGCCCGCGCCGTGAACCTGCCCGAACTGTCGGTACGCCGGCATGTGCTGGCGTACATGCTCTCCGCGGTGCTGGTGCTCTTCGGTGTCGTGAGCTTCAACCGCATCGGCGTGGACCGCTTTCCCGAGGCCGAATTCCCCATGCTCTCGGTGCTGACGCGCCTGCCGGGCGCCAACCCCGAGATCATCGACGCGAGCATCACCAACACGCTCGAAAAAGCCGTGAACGGTGTGGCGGGTATCGAGCACGTGCAGTCGATCTCGGCGCCGGACGTGTCGCTGGTCCGCGTGAAGTTCGCGCTCGACAAGGATCTCGACGTCGCCTTCAACGAGGTGCAGGCGAAGATCAACCAGGTGCTGCCGCGACTGCCTGACGGCACCGACCCGCCGGTGGTGGCCAAGATCGAGGTGGGCGGTTACCCGCTCATGTGGCTCACGCTGAGCGGGGACCGCACGCTGCAGCAACTGAACGTCTACGCCGCCAATACGTTGAAGAAGCGCCTCGAAACGGTGCCCGGTGTGGGCGAGGTGCGCATCGGCGGCGAACGCAGGCGCACCATCCGTGTCGAGGTCGAACTCGACCGCATGGCCGCCTTCGGCATCACGCTGCAGGACGTGCAGCTCGCTTTCACGCGCGAGCACGTGCGGCTGCCAGGCGGCTTCCTCGTCACCGGCTCTTCCGAGGAGTTGCTGAAGGCCGATCTGGAATTCCACGACATCGACGCACTCGCCGGCATGATCGTGGCCCATCGCGAGGGCGCACCGATCCGCCTGGGCGATGTGGCGCGTGTCGACGACGGCGTGGCCGATGCACGCCTCGCTGCGCGCTACAACGGCGAGCCCACTGTAGCCATCGGCATCGTGAAGGTGCAGGGCGCGAATTCGGTGCACATCGTGAAGGAGGTGAAGCGTCGCCTCGCCGAGGAGATAGGCCCCTCGCTGCCCGCAGGTCTTGCCGTGGCCATCGTGCACAACGAGGGCGAGCTGATCGAGCAGATCGTGGCCTCGCTGCAAGAACACATCCTGCTCGGCACCCTGCTCACGGCACTGGTGGTGCTGGTTTTCCTGCGCAACCTGCGCTCCACGCTGATCGTGGCCGCGGCCATACCGGTCTCGCTGCTTGCGGCGGTGGCGGCCATCGATTCGCTGGGGTACACCTTCAACACCATGACGCTGCTGGGGCTGCTGCTCCTGATCGGCGTGGTGGTGGATGACGCGATCGTGGTGCTGGAGAGCATCTACCGCCACGCCGAGGAAAGGGGCGCGGGCATCCTGCAGGCCACGCTCGAAGGCGCCCAGGAAGTGGTGTTCGCCGTGATCGCCGCGTCCGTCACGCTGGTGTCGATCTTTGCACCGCTGGTGTTCATGGAAGGCATGGTGGCGCGGCTCTTCAAGGCCTTCGCCGTGGTGGTGACGGTGGGCGTGCTCGCCTCGTTGCTGGTCTCGCTCACGCTGACGCCCATGCTCTGCTCGCGCTTCCTGCGGCCGGGTGCGGGCGAAGGGCAGCTCGGGCGGCGGCTGGGCGCGGCTCTGGCGCGCATGGAGGCGGGGTACGCGCGGCTGCTCGCACGGGCACTGCGCATGCGCTGGTCCGTGGTGGTGCTGACGGGGCTGGTGGTGCTCTCGAGCGGCTGGGTCTTCGGCCACATCGGCAAAGGGTTTTTTCCGGTGCAGGACGACGGGTACTTCCTGGTGACGGTGAAGGTGCCGCTCGGCTCTTCCATCGACAAGACAGTGGAGCGGCTCTCGCAGATCGAGTCGGTACTGGCGCAGCAACCCGAGATCGACGGCTACTTCAGCACCATCGGGCAGGGCGAGGCGAGCCAGGTGAGCGAGGCTGCGATGATCGTGCACCTGCGCCCGTGGCATGAGCGCGAGGCGAGCCAGTCCGAGGTGATCACACGCCTGCAGCAGGCCTTCGCCGGCATTCCTGGCGTGCTCGCCTTCCCCTCGCCGCCCTCCCCCATCGGCGGCATGCGCGGCGAACCGCTGCACTTCGTGCTGCTGGGGCCAGAGCTCGGCGAGGTGGCGCGGCTCGCACAGGCGCTGCGCGCACGGCTGGTGCAGGAAGGCACGCTGGGCGGGCTGGATCTGGATCTGCAGCTCGCGCTGCCGCAACTGGAACTGGTGGTAGACCGTGACCAGCTCGCCGCAGCGGGGCTCGCAGCACGCGACGTGGCCGTGGCGCTCGGCACGCTCGCGGGCGGCTGGGACATCGCGGACTACAACGACGAACCCGGCGATGGCGAGCGCTACCACATCCGCCTGAAGGCAGCCGAAGGCGAACTCGCGAGCCCTTCGGATCTGGGCCGCGTGTGGCTGCGCACGCACAGCGGCGAGATGATCCGGCTGGACAGCGTGGCCACGCTGCGCCCGGTGGTGGGGCCGGCCGTCATCTCCCGCTACGACCTGCAGTACGCGGCGAATTTCTACACCGCCCCGACGAGCGCCGAGTCCGAGGCCGGCGCGCGGGTGCTGGAGATTGCCGCGGGCATGATGAAACCGGGCTACCACGTGGAACTCGCCGGGCGCGCAGAGGAATTCCAGAAAACCGCGGGCTACATGCTGATGACCTTCGTCACGGCCATCGTGCTGGTCTACATGGTGCTCGCGAGCCAGTTCAATTCCTTCGTGCAGCCGCTGATCGTGATGCTGGCGCAGCCGCTCGCGATCGTGGGCGGCGTCTTCGCGCTCTGGATGTTCGGGCACACGATCAACTCCTTCTCGATGATCGGGCTGGTGCTGCTGGTGGGGCTGGTGGCGAAGAACTCGATCCTGCTGATCGACCTCACGAACCAGCTCCGCGCGCGCGGCCAGGCGGTGGACGCTGCGCTGCTCGCGGCCTGCCCGGTGCGGATGCGCCCGGTGATCATGACCTCG
>JBILEG010000089.1:0-10083 GCA_044352225.1 Pseudomonadales bacterium
CTGGGCGTGACGGACCGGCTGGGTGGTCACATGGTGAGCGGTCACGTCGATGGCGTGGGTGAAGTGCTGTCTCTCGGACAGGATGGCCGTTCGTGGCGCTACACCTTGCGCGCGCCGGATCAGCTTGCCCGATACATCGCCCGCAAAGGCTCGATCTGTATCGACGGCGTCAGCCTCACCGTGAACGCCGTGAACGGTGCGGAGTTCGAACTGAATATCATCCCCGCCACGATGCGCGAGACCGTATTCGAAGGCTACCGCGCGGGCTCCAGGGTGAACCTCGAAGTGGATCTCGTTGCACGCTACCTTGAACGCCTTCTGCAAGGTGATGCTGCAGCCCATCCGGAAAACACCGGCGGCATCAGTCGCGCTTTCCTTGCCAGCCACGGATTCCCTTCCTCATGAAGTTCGATTCGCCCCAGCAACTCCTCGAAGCATTCCGCCATGCGCGTATGGTCGTGCTCGTCGATGACGACGACGAGCGCATCGGCGGCGTCATCATGGCCAGCGCCGAGACCATCACAGCCGACCAGGTGAACTTCATGGCCCGCAACGCTCGCGGCCTGGTAAGCCTTGCGCTCACACCCGAACGGTGCGACCTGCTCGAACTGCCACCGATGGCCCGCAGCGAGTTGAACCCGCAAGCGAGCCGCTTCCGCGTGTCCATCGAAGCCGCAGAGGGCATCAGCACGGGAATATCCGCTGCGGATCGTGCCCACACCGTCCGGGTTGCCGTAGCGCGCAACGCGAAGCCCCGTGACCTGGTGCAACCGGGTCACGTCTTCCCGGTGCGGGCCGAAAGCGGGGGCGTATTGCGCCGTGCCGGCCACGCCGAAGGAGGCTGCGATCTTGCGCGCCTTGCCGGCCATGAGCCCGCGGCGGTTATCGCCGAAGTCCTGAACGACGACGGCACACTCGCGACGGGCTCAGCCCTTCGGGACTTCGCGCGAACACACGGCCTCGCACTCGGCAGCATCGCGAGCCTCATCCAGTTCCGTCTGCTGAACGAGGCCACGGTGGAACTGCTCCGCGAGGGCGAGGTTCAGACCGCATGGGGCGCGTTCCGGTTGAGCGTGTTCCGTGAACCCGAATCGGGCGCGGTGCATACCGCCCTCAGTCTGGGGCGCGTCGATCCTGCCGAACCGGTGCTGGTGCGGGTGCACCTCCAGGCCTCGCTGCGGGACCTGCTCGGCACCCAGGTGCCCGGACAGCCGCCCGGATGGAACGCTGCGCGCTGTCTCGAGCGTATTGCCCGTGAGGGAACCGGCGTCTTCGTGCTCCTCGATCAGCCCGAGTCGCCGGAGTACCGCCTCGCAAGCATCGCCACCGCGCTGGGCGACACGGCGGCCGCGCTGCCGCCTCGCGCACCCAATACAACCCACACGCTGGTGGGCGTCGGATCCCAGATCCTCCGACACCTGGGCGTGGGCAGGATGCGCGTCATGGGGCCGAAGATCCGCTACAACGCGATATCCGGATTCGGTCTCGAAGTGGTTGAGCACATCCCCTTCGACTGAGGCCCGCGGCGGCATGGCCCGCCTGCAGGAATGGTGGCAGAATTGCCAGCCCCACAAACACACGGCCCCGAGGCGCACATGGCAGACATCCACACCATCGAAGGCGACTTCACCCCCGGCGAGGGCCGTTTTGCCCTGATCGTGAGCCGCTTCAATGCCTTTGTGGTCGAAAGCCTGGTGGCGGGTGCGCTTGATGCCCTGCGCCGCCACGGCGTTCCCGATGCCCGCATCACGATCATCCGCACGCCCGGCGCCTGGGAACTGCCCCTTGTCGCCCAGAAAGCCGCCCTCAGCGGCAACTACGACGCCATCGTGGCGCTGGGCGCCGTCATCCGAGGTGGCACCCCCCACTTCGAGCATGTGGCAGGTGAATGCACCAAAGGCCTTGCCGCCGCGTCCATGGACTCGGGTATTCCGGTGGCTTTCGGTGTGCTGACCGTCGACTCCATCGAGCAAGCCATCGAGCGTGCGGGTACCAAGGCCGGCAACAAAGGTGCCGAGGCGGCGCTCTCGGCCCTCGAGATGGTGAGCCTGCTGGGCCGCCTGTGAGCGATACCGCCGCGCAGGACAGCATCGAGGCGCGCCGTGCGCTCATCGCGGGCCGTCACAAGGCGCGCCACTATGCCGTCCAGGCGCTGTACCAGTGGGCTGTCTCGGGCAACAGTCCCGGGGACATCGAGCGCCAGTTCCGCGAGGACTTCGAGTTCCGAGGCACGGATCTGGAGTACTTCCAGATGTTGATTCATGGCGTTCCTTCCTGCGCCTCGGATCTGGATGAGATCTTCACTCCCTTCCTCGACATCGAACTCGGGAAACTCGGTCCGGTGGAGCGCGCAGTGCTGCGCATCGGCACCTGGGAGCTGCGTGAGCGTCTGGATGTGCCCTGGCGCGTGGTGCTCGACGAAGCCGTCACGCTTACCCGCAAGTTCGGCGCTACAGACAGCCACCGTTTCGTGAACGCCGTCCTCGATCGCGTGGCCCGCGAACTGCGCGCGCTCGAGATCCGCGGCGGACGCTGAAGCCACAGGCAGCGGCGGGCATCTGCACATGCCGCTCTCTGAATTCCAGCTGATTGCCCGCTATTTCGAGTCCCTTGCGCCCGCAAGCCCCGAGCACGGTGTGGTGCTCGGCATCGGCGATGACGCCGCGATCCTGCAGCTGCCACCCGGCGAAGACCTTCTGGTATCCATCGACACACTCGTTTCCGGTGTGCACTTCCCGCCGACGCTCTCTCCGCGTGCGATCGGCCACCGTGCACTGGCCGTGAACCTGAGCGACCTGGCCGCCATGGGCGCACGGCCGTTGTGGTTCACGCTGGCGCTCACGCTGCCGGATGCGAACGAGGCATGGCTTGCAGCTTTCGCGGAAGGGCTGGGCACACTCGCTCGCAGTAGCGGTATTGCGCTGGTCGGAGGAGACACCACGCGCGGCCCGCTCTCGATCACGATTCAGGTACACGGTGCCGTGGCGCGCGGCACCGCCCTGCGCCGCGACGGTGCTCGGCCCGGTGACGATCTCTGGGTGACGGGGCATCCGGGCCTGTCCGCTTTGGGGCTGCGCAGGCTGCAGGCCGGCGTTCCTGACGACGACCCCGCCTGCGCGGTCTTCGTGTGGCCCGAGCCCCGCCTCGCTTTCGGACGCGCGCTGGTAGGCCTCGCCACGGCGGCTATCGACGTATCAGACGGGCTGCTTGCCGATGCGGGGCATATCGCAGAGCGAAGTGGCTGCGCCATCGAGATCGAAGCCACGCGCCTGCCTCTGGCGGAAGGGCTGGCAGCACTCGGACGTGAGGATGCGCTGGCCCTGTGCCTCGCGGGCGGTGATGACTACGAGCTCTGTTTCACTGCGCCGCCATCTGCGGCGCCATCGGTCGATGCCGCTGCCGCGCGGCTCGGCCTGCCGTGCCGTCGGATCGGCAGGGTGACCGAGGGGCATGGCGCACGCTGCGCGGGTTACAGCCCTCCCACCACAGGGTTCCAGCACTTCGGGGGCAGCACCGATGCCTGATCGCGCAGTCGTGCGGTTCATCGCGACCGTTTTCCTTTTGCTCGCGCTACCCATCGCGTCCCGCGCCGCCGAGCCCACGATCACCGCCAACGCCCTCTTCGAGGGTCGCGCCATGCTGAGCATCGACGGCAGCCCGCGCGTCCTCAAGGTGGGGCAGACCTCGCCCGAGGGCGTGCGCCTCGTGTCGGCATCGGCCCGCGAAGCCGTCGTGGAGGTCGCTGGCCGGGAGATCCGCCTTGTGCCCGGCCGTGAGCCGGGTGGCGCCTTCAACAGCCCCGAGCGGCGCGAGGTTCCCGTCGCGCGCAACCAGCGCGGCGAGTACCGGCTGGTGGGCACGGTGAACGGCAGACAGGTGTCTTTCATGGTCGATACGGGCGCGAACGTCGTGGCTCTGAGCGGCCTCGAGGCGGACCGCCTCGGCGTCGATTACCGGCGCCGTGGCGAGCAGACGCGCGTGATGACGGCAGCCGGCCCGAGCCCCGCGTGGGCCATCACCCTCGATCGCGTGGAGGTCTCGGGCATCATGGTCCGCAACGTCGAGGGCACCGTCATCGAGGGCCCCCATCCCGAGCCCGCGCTGCTCGGCATGTCCTGGCTGCAGCGCGTGGGCCTGCGCGAGGAATCGGGCGTCATGTACCTGCGCGAGCGCTGAGGGTCCGCCACGCGCCTCAAGCTGCTAGAATCGCCGGCCCTCGCGCCATCCCGGAGAACGGTCTTGTCCGTACGCTACGTCGCCTCCTGCCAGCTGCCGACCCCCTGGGGGGTGTTCGACATGCACGGCTTCGAGGACATCGAGCAGGAGAAGGAACACGTCCTCCTCACGCTGGGCGATGTCTCCGACGGTGCGCCGGTACTGGCGCGCATCCACTCGGAGTGCCTGACGGGCGACGCCCTCTTCAGCGTGCGCTGTGACTGCGGCGCGCAATTGCGCAGCGCGATGGAGCGCATCTCAGAGGAAGGGCGAGGGGCGCTGCTGTACCTGCGTCAGGAAGGACGCGGCATCGGGCTGCTGAACAAGATCAAGGCCTATCACCTGCAAGATGCGGGCGCCGATACCGTCGAGGCCAACGAGCAGCTCGGATTCGGTGCCGACATGCGCGACTACAGCATCTGCGGCGTCATGCTGGCGAAGGTGGGCATCACGGCGCTGAAGCTGCTGACGAACAACCCCCGCAAGGTGGCGGCGTTGGAAGGGATGGGCATCAAGGTGGTGGAGCGCATTCCTCTGCGCACCGGCCGTAACCCGCACAACCAGCGCTACCTCGACACCAAGGCCGGCAAGCTCGGTCACCTGATGGAAAAAGACTGATTCCGCAGGCAAGCCCGCACGCGGCTCAGCGCGCGGGGCGTTTCTTCGGCGGCGGACGCAGCGCCTTCAGGCGGGCCCTGATCGCAGCCTCGATGCCCGCCGCGTCCAGCCCCGCGTCTTTCAGCATGTCTTGCGGCTTGCCGTGCTCGAGGAAGCGGTCTGGCAGGGCGATGTGCAGCACCGGCATCACAATGCCCTGTTCCGCCAGGAACTCTGCCACCGCGGCACCTGCACCACCGGCGAGCGCGTTTTCCTCGGCCGTCACCAGCAGCGAGTGTTTGGCGGCGAAGGCCAGCACCAGTTCCCTGTCCAGCGGTTTGACGAAACGCATGTCGGCCACCGAGGCATTCAGCGCCTCGGCTGCCGCGAGCGAGGGTGTCACCATCGTCCCGAAAGCAAGTATCCCCACGCCGCGGCCCTTGCGCAGTTGCCGGCCACGGCCGATCTCCACTGTTTCCAGCGAGGGCTCCATGGGCGTGCCCGGGCCGGTGCCGCGTGGGTAGCGCACGGCCGCGGGGCCTTGGTGGAAGTAGCCGGTGCTGAGGAGCTTGCGCGTCTCGTCTTCGTCCGAGGGCGCCATCACCACCATGTTCGGCACGCAGCGCAGGTAGCTGAGATCGAAACTGCCAGCGTGGGTTGCGCCGTCTTCCCCCACCAGCCCCGCGCGGTCGATCGCGAAGAGCACGTCCAGATCCTGCAGCGCCACGTCGTGTATCAGCTGGTCGTAGGCGCGCTGCAGGAAGGTGGAGTAGATCGCGACGACGGGTTTCATATCCTCGCAGGCGAGACCCGCCGCCAGTGTCACGGCGTGCTGCTCGGCGATGGCCACGTCATGGAAGCGGTCCGGGAAGCGCTTCGAGAACTCGACCATGCCCGAGCCTTCGCACATCGCCGGCGTGATGCCGATCAGCAGCGGTTCCTGCTCGGCCATGTCGCAGAGCCAGCTGCCGAAGATCTCCTGGTACTTGGGCAGCGGCGCCTTGGGTTTGCTGGTGGCGGGCGAGGGATCGATCTTGTTGATGGCGTGATAACCCACCGGGTCGCGCTCTGCGGGCGCGAAGCCTTTGCCTTTCACCGTGAGCACGTGCAGCAACTGCGGACCCTGGCGTTCGCGGACATGGCCCATGGTCTCGATCAGCAGCGGCAGATCGTGGCCGTCGATGGGGCCGATGTAGTTGAAGCCCAGCTCCTCGAAGAGTGTGCCGGGCGCCACCATGCCCTTCATGTGTTCCTCTGTGCGGCGCGCGATCTCGAGCGCAGGCCCCGGCAGCCGCGAGAGCACGCGTTTGCCGCCCTCGCGCATGGTGTTGTAGAGCGGGCTTGCCCAGATCCGCGCGAAGTAGGACGCGAGCCCGCCCTCGTTTCGCGAGATCGACATCTGGTTGTCGTTCAGCACCACCAGAAGGTCTGCGTCCGTGTGCGAGGCGTGGTTCAGCGCCTCGAATGCCATGCCCGCGGTCATCGCGCCGTCGCCGATCACTGCTGCCACGCGCCGGCGCTCATTGCGCGTGCGGGCTGCCAGCGCCATGCCGAGTGCGGCGCTGATGCTGGTGCTGGAGTGGCCCACGCCGAAGGCGTCGTACTCGCTCTCGGCGCGGTTGTTGAAGGCCGCGAGACCGCCGGCCTTGCGCATCGTGAGCATCGCCTCGCGCCGGCCCGTGAGGATCTTGTGCGGGTAGCTCTGGTGGCCTACGTCCCACACCACGCGGTCGAAGGGCGTCTCGAAGATGTAGTGCAGCGCGACGGTGAGCTCCACCACGCCGAGCCCCGCGCCGAAGTGCCCGCCGGTCTGGCCCACGCTGTAGAGCAGGTACTCGCGCAGTTCGTCGGCCAGGCGCGGGAGTTCGCCGGGGGAGAGTTCGCGCAGGTCTTCCGGCACGTTCACCGTGTCGAGCAGCGGTGTCACGGGGCGGGTGCGCGGGATCTGGGTGAAGACCTTCATGTGCTGTCTGCCCGGCTCTGTGGCCGTTTTTTCAGGGGAGTTGTCATGATGCCGCAATCATCTGTCACGGGCCACGATGAAACGGGCGATGTCCGCGAGCGGCTGTGCCCGCTCGCCGAAGGGTGCGAGTGCCTGCACCGCACGTTCGCACAGTGACTGCGCGTAGTCGGCCGCGGCACGCTCACCCATCAGGCTGAGGAAGGTGGGTTTGTCCCGCGCGGCGTCCGCGCCGGGTGCCTTGCCGAGTGCGGCGGCGGTGCCGGTGCCGTCCAGGATGTCGTCCTGCACCTGGAAGGCGAGCCCGATGGCGCTCGCGTAGCGGTCCAGCGCAGCGAGTGCCTCGGTGTTTGCGCCGCCCACCAACCCGCCCATCCGCACCGCGGCGCGGATCAGTGCGCCGGTTTTCAAGGCGTGCATGCGCTCCAGTGCGGGCTGTGCCACTGCCTGCCCGACGCAGGCGAGATCCATCGCCTGACCCCCGACCATACCGGAGATGCCGCTCGCGCTTGCCAGCGTTGCCAGCAACGCGAGCCGGGTGTCAGCCTGGATCCCGTCTGCCTCGCACAGCATCTCGAAGGCCAGCACCTGCAAGGCATCCCCCGCGAGGATGGCCGTGGCTTCGTCGAAGGCGCGGTGGCAGGTGGGTTTGCCGCGGCGCAGATCGTCGTCGTCCATCGCCGGGAGATCGTCGTGTATCAGCGAATAGGTGTGAACACACTCGATGGCAGCACAGGCGCGATCGACATCCGTTGCGGCGACATTCGGGCCGCCCACGGCCTCCGCGGCCGCGAGGCACAACACGGGGCGCAGGCGCTTGCCGCCCGCGAGCAGGCTGTAGCGCATGGCCTCGACGACACGGCGCTCGGGCAGGGCAGCGTCTGGCGACGGCAACAGCCGCTCCAGCGCCGCTTCGATGCGGGCGCGGTGGATGTCGAGGGTGGAGGCCGGCGCGTGCATGGGCACTCAGCCCGGGCTGTCGCCGGTGTCGGCGAAGGGGACGAGGCGGGTCGCGCCGTCTTGCTGCATCAGCACCTGCACCCGCTGTTGCGCCTCGCCCAGCGCACGCTGGCACTCCTGCGTCAGTTTCACGCCCTGCTCGAACGCCGAGAGGGATGCCTCGAGGCTGAGATCCCCGTCCTCCATCTTCTCGACCAGCGCCTCGAGCGCAGCCAGTGCCTGCTCGAAATCGGGGGTTTTGGGTGTGTCAGCCACGGCGGCTCCGGCGAGTGTCCTGAAAGTTGGACACTAGCTTGAAGGGTGCTCCAAGGCAATCTGCGCGACATCCTTGTCGCGCTGGCATGGCGCGTGCATTTTGCGACAGGGCTTTTCCCCGAGACGCGCACGGGAGGCGCAATCCAGCGTGGACCTGACGACCATCACCGGCTTGGCCGGCGCACTGTGCGTGCTGCTGCTCGCGGTTTTCCTTGGCGGGGATCCGGGTCTGTTCCTCGATCTCCCTTCACTGTTGCTGGTGCTGGGCGGCACCGCTTTCGTGGTCATGGTCAAGTTCGGTGCACCCCAACTCGCGGGGGCCTCGCGCGTGGTGGCACAGGCCTTCCTGTACCGGCCCGAGGACCCGTTCCGCGTCGCCGCGCGCCTGCTGGAGCTTGCCAGCCTGAGCCGTCACGGCGGGCTGCTCGCGCTGAAGAATCAGGCCACGTCCACCCGGTTCATGGCAGAGGGCCTGAAACTCGTGGCAGAAGGACACGCCCCCGAATTGCTCCATCAGACCCTCGAAAAAGATCGCCTGCTCACACTTGAGCGTCACGAATGGGGCCAGCGCATCGTGCTGGCCGTGGCCGAGGCCGCACCTGCCATGGGGCTGGTCGGCACGCTGGTCGGGTTGGTGCAAATGCTGGGAAATCTGGGCGATCCGCGTGCGCTCGGCCCCGGCATGGCCATCGCGCTACTCGCCACCCTGTACGGCGTGCTGATCGCACATCTGGTCTGTTATCCGCTGGCCGACAAGCTCCGTTTGCGCGCGGCGCAGCAGTCGCTTTTGCAGTCTCTGGTGATCGACGGACTGCTGGCGATACAGGCCGGCCAGAGCCCGCGCATCATGCAGGACGCCCTGCAGCGGTACCTCCCCGAAGCGCAGCGCCGCGCGGCGCCGGCCTGAGGCAGCGGGCATGCAGGCGCTCACGCACGCCGATGCATCCCCCGCCTCGCGGTGGATGCCGACGCTGTTGGCTACCGTGCTGGTGATGCTCTGCTTCACGCTCGTGCTCCTGTCGTTTTCGCGGCCTGATTACCGCCGCTTCGCTCAGGTGGCGGAGGGCCTGGACTCAGGCTTCGGGCGTGCTGGCGCGCTTGGCGCGGAGCCTGTGCCTCTTGGCAATGCGGTGGTGGCGAGATCATTTGCCCCGGCGGGCGAGCCCGTACCGGTGGACGCTCCCTGGCGGGGCAGCGGCCAATTACCGCCGCTCGTCATGCCGCCCATTGCCGCCCCTGCGGTGCCCGAGGCTCCACCGCCCGTGCTTCTGGATCCGGTGAAATCCGGTGTGAATGCGTTGATCGCCGGAACCAGGGCCGAAGCCGGGAAGCTTGCCGCGCGTTTCGGCCCTGGCATCGCCCGCGGCGAGGTCGAGATCGAAGCCCGCGGCCGTAGCGCTGTCTTGAGGGTGCTCGAAAAGGGCTCCTTTGCTGCGGGGTCGCTGACGCTCACCCCTGCCATGCGGAGCCAACTCGAGGAACTCGGCGCGTTGCTTGCGGCCGAGTCCGGTGAGTTCGTGCTCCGGTCATATCACGCGGGCGCAACGTCCGGAGCACCCTCCGACTGGTTCCTCTCGGCGGCCCGCGCCGCGGCGGTGGCCGAGGCGCTGCAGGCGCGCGCGCCGGTGATTGCCGCACGGCTGACGGTGATCGCCTACGGCGCGACACGGCCACCGGCGGATGCACGTGTACGCCCCGGGCGGGTGAACCGCGTCGACATCGTCATTACCCGGACCTTGACGCCGGAGCTGCGCGTGGCGCTCGATGCCCTGCGCAACCACACACCGCAGTCCGCGGCGACCTTCGAGGCGCTGCTGGATCCGCAGGCCACCGAGGTGCCCTGAGATGCCCGACACACCAAGGCGCTTCGCGCCGGCGCAGAGCGCCCAGGACCGGCGACGCTTCTTCCGGCTCGATGACCAGCTGCAGATGAGCTTGCGGCGTGCCTCCGCAGAGGAGCAAAGCGGTGCGCGTGCGCGCGGTTCTGATGTGATGGCAGATGTCGATAGACGCCTCGGCGTGCTGATCGCCTCGGCCCGCGTGCAGGCCCCGGCTGTCGCCGAGCTCGCCGAGTTGCTGAACCGCAAGCTCGACCA
>JBILEG010000511.1:0-2732 GCA_044352225.1 Pseudomonadales bacterium
GAGGCCACATAGGCTGACATGCCGGGACTGGGGTGTACTGCGGTGCTTGAAGAGATGTTCACGATACGTCCGCCAGAAGGCATGCGGGCGATCGCTGCTTGCGCGCACAGCATCACGCCGCGGACATTCACGGCGAAAACGCCATCGAATGCTGCCGGGTCTATTTGCCCGAGCATGCCGGGCGTGCCGATGCCTGCGTTGTTGACCAGCAAGTGCAATTCCGGAATCGCACCGAACATGGCATCGACCTGGGCGGAATCCGATACATCGGCCTGCAATGCGTAGGCTTGCGCGCCTGCCGCTGTGATCTCCGCGACCACGGCTGCCGCTGCGGTAGCGTCTGCGAGGTAATTGACGATGACGGCGGCGCCATCTGCCGCGAGTCGCAGCGCGATGGCCCTGCCAATACCGCGTTCCGCGCCGGTGACGAGCGCTGTTTTTTTCTCCAGTGCCTTCATGAGGGATGGCCCTGCTGTTGCACATTTCTGTAACACGTTACAACAGCTTTGCAGCCAAGTCACCACGGTCGGTGCGGCGGGTGTTGCAGATATTGGAACGCGTGCTAGCATGCCCCCGTCATGACCGTTGCCGTCGTCCCATAAGAACCTAGGAGGCTACACCCATGCGATCCACACCACGCCTTTCCCGCGCCCCGCTTTTTCTCTCCGTGCTTGTCGCTGCACTTTCTGCGGGTGCCAGCCCGGGGTTGCTTGCGCAGTCCGCTGATGGTCTCGAGGAAATCGTCGTAACTGCCCGGAAGAGGGCCGAGACGCTGGAGACCGCGCCGGTCGCGATCACTGCGCTCAGCAGCCGCCAGCTCGAGCAGTACAACATCACCCGCATGGAAGACATGTCCAGCCTCGCAGGCGGCGGTGTGCTGATCAGCAAGAATGGTGTTTCGCCCACCATTTCCATACGCGGCGTCAGCTCGGATGCCACCAATGCCGGTTTCGACCAGTCTGTTGGCATCATCATCGATGGCGTCTTCTACGACCGCAGTCGGTGGACGCAGCAGGGCTTCTTCGACGTCGCGCAGGTTGAAGTGCTGAAGGGACCGCAGTCGCTCTACTTCGGCAAAAGCACCGTCGCGGGTGCGCTGGCGCTCTCCACGGCCAACCCGGGCAAGGAGTTCGAGGGCAGCGCCACCATCGGGCGCGAGTTCGATGCCAAGGGCTGGTACGGCGAGGGCGTGGTGTCCGGACCCGTGACCGACACGCTGGGCGCACGCCTCGCGGTGCGCGCCTCCAAGACCGATGGCTGGCTCGAGAACACCGCGCCCGTGATCGGCACCAAGGATTTCGGTGGCGAGGAAGAGAAGACCGCGCGGCTCACGCTGCAGTGGGATCCGTCCGAAGACGTCTCCGTGAACTTCAAGGTCCAGGTTGCGAACAACAAGGACGATGGCCCCGCCACGCGCGCGCAACTCTACAACTGCCGGGGCGGCAGTGGCACCTCGGTCACGGGTGTGCCGACCGACCTCCAGAATCCCGCGTTCTCCCTGTTCGCCGCCTACCCGATCGTGGGCTACGAGGATTGCAAGCTGAACGACAAGATCAGCGTCTATGCCGGCCCCCCCGGCCTCGAATTCGCGCAGAAGCCGGAAGGCGAGACAGACGCCGCGCTCGCCTCACTCAAGGTCGACTGGAATCTCGGTTCCTGGACCATCACCTCTGTCACCGGCTGGAACGACTACACCCTGGACGACACCACTGGCTACATCTCCTCGCAGGGACTGATCTCGGCGGTGCAGTCCGAAAGCAATACCGCGTTCTCGCAGGAACTGCGCGCGCTGAGCGATTTCGACGGCCCGGTGAATTTCCTCTTCGGTCTGAATTACCAGACCACGGATTTCAGCTTCGACAACGCCTCGCAGATCATCCTCGCGATTCCCGATCCGCGTAACGGCCGCGCTGCCTCGCAGGACCACACAGCCACCCAGGACGGCGAGAGCAAGTCCGCTTTCGGCGAGGTCACCTGGGACATCAACGACCAGTGGCGCCTCTCTGCCGGTGCGCGTTTCACGCGGGAGGAAAAGGATCCGAAGTACGACCTCAAGTTCGTCAACCAGTGGTTCGACATCCTCTTCCCGTTCCCGTTCTGGCTGCCGGAAGGCACCGTGTTCCAGGACAAGTTCAGCGACGACGACGTCTCGCCGCAGGCCACGCTCGAGTGGCACCCGCAAGACGGCATGACGGTTTTCGCCTCGTACAAGACGGGCTTCCTGCCCGGCGGTTTCTCGCTCGGCGCGACGCCCCAGGCGGGCCTCACGCTGAAGGACTTCCAGTTCGACAGCGAAGAAGTCGAGGGTTGGGAACTCGGCTTCAAGAGCAAGATGCTCGACGACCGCCTGAGCCTCGACGTCATCGGATACGACTACAAGTTCACCAATCTCCAGGTGAACCTCTACGTGCCTGCCACCGCCTCGTTCATCGTCGGCAACGCGGGAGAAGCCACGACCACCGGCATAGAGGCCAACCTGCGCTGGCAAGCGACCGACAATTTCTCCCTGCGAACCTTCGCTACCTACAACAACGGCGAGTACGGTGGTTACCGGACCCAGTGCTACACGCTGCAGACGGCGGCGCAGGGCTGCGACCCCGCCACCGGCACGCAGGATCTCGACGGCAAATCGCTGCCGCGCGCTCCTGAGCGCACCTTCGGTGTCGGTGGCATCTACACGGCGGACGTCGGCATCGGCAGGCTCTCGCTGGGCGCAGATGCCTACTGGTCGG
>JBILEG010000090.1:0-10041 GCA_044352225.1 Pseudomonadales bacterium
CAAGCCTTCATCGACGGTCAGTGGATCAATGCCGATTCCGGCGCCACGCTGGCCGTCACCAACCCGGCCACGGGCGAGGTGGTGGCGATGGCCGCGCGCTGCGGCCAGGCCGAGACGCGCCGCGCCATCGAGGCTGCGAACCGTGCGCTCAAAGACTGGTCCGCACGCACGGCGAAAGAGCGTGCGACGCTGCTCCGCAAGCTCTTCGATCTGATGATGGCAAACCAGGAGGACCTCGCGCAGATCCTCACGGCCGAGCAGGGCAAGCCTTTGTCAGAAGCGCGCGGTGAAGTGGCGTACAGCGCCAATTTTCTCGAGTGGTTCGCCGAGGAAGGCAAGCGCGTTTACGGCGACACCATCCCCGCCCACGCGCGCGACAAGCGCATTGTGGTGGTCAAGC
Organism: Pseudomonadales bacterium; assembly: GCA_044352225.1. GTDB lineage: Bacteria > Pseudomonadota > Gammaproteobacteria > Pseudomonadales > UBA5518 > UBA5518. Next base: position 401 of record JBILEG010000090.1, read on the forward strand.
AGCCCGTGGGTGTCGTCGGTTGCATCACACCGTGGAACTTCCCCAGCGCCATGCTCGGCCGCAAGATCGGCCCGGCGCTCGCCGCCGGGTGCACGGTGGTGTGCAAACCTGCGAACAACACGCCGCTCTCTGCCTTCGCCATCGCGGTGCTGGCAGAGCGTGCGGGCTTTCCGCCCGGCGTGATCAACATGGTCTGCGGCGTGACGCAGGAGATCGGCGACGAGATCTGCTTCAACCCCACCGTGCGCAAAGTGACCTTCACCGGCTCCACGCCCGTGGGCAAGCAGCTCATGAGCAAGTGCGCGCAGACGGTGAAGCGCACCTCGATGGAACTGGGCGGCAACGCGCCCTTCATCGTGTTCGACGACGCGGACCTCGATGCCGCGGTGGCGGGCGCCATCGCCTCGAAGTACCGCAATGCGGGCCAGACCTGTGTGTGCGCCAACCGCCTGCTGGTGCAGGACGGTGTCTACGAGGATTTCGTTGCGCGCCTGCACGAAGCGGTGCGCCAGTTCACGCTCGGCAACGGCGCCGTTGCGGGCGTCAGCATGGGCCCGCTGATCGACGAGAAGGCCGCGAACGAAGTCATGTCCTTTGTGGACGATGCGGTGACGAAGGGCGCCACCGTGCTCTGCGGCGGGCGCCGCGCGCAGCAGGGCAATGCCTTCGTGGAGCCCACCATCCTCACCGACGTGAGCACCGAGATGCGCGTGTTCAACGAGGAGATTTTCGGGCCTGTCGCACCGGTGTTCCGCTTCTCGACCGAGGCCGAGGCCATCGCGCTCGCCAACGACACGCCCTTCGGGCTGGCGGCGTACTTCTATTCGCGCGACATCGGACGCGTCTGGCGTGTAGCCGAGGCGCTGGAATACGGCATCGTCGGCATCAACGAGGGCATCATCTCGACCGAGGTCGCGCCTTTCGGCGGCGTGAAGGAATCCGGCAACGGCCGCGAGGGCTCCAAGTACGGCATCGAGGATTACCTCGAGATCAAGTACATGTGCATGGGCGGCATCGACCGCTGAGCCTACCGCCCTCGTTGTGGGAGCGGGCCATGCCCGCGACCTTGGTCCCCGTGGGAGCGGGCCATGCCCGCGACGGTGCCTGCTCCAGTGCGGCTGTCGCGCGCACGGCGCGCTCCCACGCAAGAGGCATCCCCGCGTGACTAATGCCAGCCCGCCGCCCCGCTCGCGTTGGCCGACTATGCTTGCCGCCGTGTCAGGGCGTCCCGGAGCGCCGTTCCCGTGATTGAATCCGGCGGTCCGCAGTCCGCCCGTCCGTCCAGCAACACCAGCGCCAGCGCAACCCGCAATCCGGGCCTGCGCGCCCGTGTCGCGCCTCCGCCCCGCCGCCCCTCTGTCTGGCGAGACATCATCCTGCCTGTCTTCCGCATCTCCGGTGGCGTGATCCTGCTGGGCTCCCTCGTGGGCGGCGTGTGGATCGCCCGTCAGGAAATGCGCAACGCCACCCTGCAGGCCTACTGGGCCGCGGATTTTGCGGCTGACATCAGCTACGCCGTCCAGCCCGGCCCCGCCGCCGCGCCCCTGCCCCCCGACCGCGGTCCCTGGGACGTACGGCTCGGCTATGCGGGCCTGCCCGGATTCGCGGAGCGCCTGCAGAAAAACGGCTACGCAATCACCCGGCAGGCGGTGCCCTCCCGGCGCATGACCGAGCTGAACGGACGCGGCATCTACAACGCTTTCGTCGAGAAGAACCAGACCGGTCTGCGCCTGATCGATGCCAACGGCGGGCAACTGCAGAGCGCGCGCTACCCGAGAAACGTCTACGACTCCTTCGAGTCGGTGCCTGACCTGGTCGCCCGCGCGCTTCTCTACGTGGAAGACCGTGAACTGCTCGATCCTTCGCGCCCCACCATGAACCCCGTCGTCGACTGGGAGCGATTGGGCATGGCGGTGGCGCAGCAGGGCCTCAAAACGGTCGGCCTGCCCCACAAGACCTTCGGCGCGAGCACGCTCGCCACACAGCTCGAGAAATTCCGCCACTCGCCCGGCGGTATCACGCAGGACTCCCACGACAAGCTGGTGCAGATGATCTCGGCCACGCTGCGTGTGTACCGCGACGGCGCCGAGAATCTCCCGGCACGCAAACGCCTGCTGCTCGATTACCTGAACTCGCTGCCGCTGGCCGCGCAGCCGGGTTATGGCGAGGTGGCCAGTCTGGGTGACGGGCTCGAGGCCTGGTTCGGTTCGGATTTCGACACCGTGAACCGCGTGCTCGCCTCGAGCGACGCGCCGCTCGCCGAGCGCGCGCGTTACTTCAAGCAGGTGCTGGCGCTGGTGCTCGCGGTGCGGCGGCCGTCTTTTTACCTCGGCAAGGATCCGCAGCCACTTGCGGAGTTGACGGACAGCCATCTGCGTCGCATGGCCGCCGACAAGGTGATTCCCGTCTCGCTCTCGGAGGCCGCGCAAGACGTGCCGCTCGAAGTGCGCGCACGCGCCAGCGCCTCGCCGCTGGTGGACTACACCAAACAGAAAGGCGTGAACCTCGCGCGGACACAGCTCCTAGGGCTGCTCGGCGTGCACAGCCTCTACGAACTCGACCGGCTCGACCTCGACGTGAACGCCACGCTCGATGCCAGGATACAAAACGAGGTGACGGCGTTCCTGCGCTCGCTGGCCAAGCCCGAGCGCATCGCGGAACTGCGACTCGACGGCGAGAAACTGATGCGCGCCGCCGATCCTTCCAAAGTCATCTACAGCCTCACGCTCTACGAGCGCGGCAACGGCATGAACCGCCTGCGCATCAATGCTGACAACCTCGACCAGCCGCTCGATATCAACTCGGGCGCCAAGCTGGACCTCGGCTCCACCGCCAAGCTGCGCACGCTCCTGAGCTGGCTGGAGCTGATTGCCGCGGCGCACGCGAAGTTCTCTGATCCCTCCGGTGCGGCCGAGGGCATGCTCGCTTTGCACCCGCGTGACCGCCTGAGCGCCTGGGTGCTCGATTACCTTGCCGTGAATCCTGGCGCGAGCCTGCGCCAGACCTTGCAGGCAGCGATGCAGCGGCAGTACTCCGCAAGCCCCGGGCAGTCCTTCTATACCGGCGGCGGCGTGCTGAATTTCTCGAACTTCGACAAGGACGACAACGGCCGCACCCTCACCGTGGCCGAGGCCACGCGGCGCTCGGTGAACCTCGTCTTCATCCGCATGATGCGCGAGATCATCGACCACTACCTGTACCGGGATCCGTCCAGCACCGCGCGGCTGCTGGAAGACAGTTCGGCCTCGGTGCGCGAGGAATACCTCAAACGCTTCGCGGATCGCGAGGGCAGCGTCTTCGTGCGCCGCTTCTACCAGAAGTATCGCGGTAAACCGCTCGAGGACGCGCTCACCACCCTGCTCGATGGCGTACAGCTCACGCCGCGTGCCGTGACGGTGGCGCTGCGCTCGGTGTGGCCCGGGATGACGCCGGAGGAGTTCCGTCCGTGGCTCGCGCTTTACGTGCCGGACGAGCCGCTCGATGGCGCTTCCGTGAAGGCCCTGTTCAATCGCTATCCGCCGCAGAAATTCAGCCTGAACGATCGGGGTTTCCTCGCGCGCGTGCATCCGCTGGAGCTCTGGACGATCGAGTACCTGCAATCCCATCCGCAGGCCACGATGGACCAGACGCTTGCGGCAGGTGCGCAAGCGCGCCAGGAGGTCTACAGCTGGCTGATGAAGACGAGCCGACGGCAGGCACAGGACCGTCGCATCCTCGACCTCCTCGAGATCGAGGCCTTTCAGGAACTCCACGCGCAATGGCAGCGCCTCGGCTATCCCTTCGCTTCGCTCACGCCCTCGCTCGCCACGTCCATCGGCAGTTCGGGTGACCGCCCCGCGGCGCTCGCGGAGCTGATGGGAACGCTGGTGAACGGTGGTGTGCGCTACCCCTCGCGCTTGCTGGACACGCTCGATTTCGCCGTGGGCACGCCCTACGAAGTGCGCTGGTCCATGCAGCCCTCAGCCGGCGAGCAGGTGCTGAATCCCGAGGTGGTGGAGGTGGCACGCAACGCTCTGCTGGATGTGGTGCAGAACGGCACCGCACGCGCGGTGCAGGCCTCCCTCGCGCGGCCTGACGGCACCCGGCACGTGGTGGGGGGCAAGACGGGGACGGGCGATCACCGTTTCGAGGTCTATTCGCGCCCCGGCGTGCTTGTCGAGTCGCGCGTGGTGAATCGCGTAGCGACCTTCATGTTCATGATCGACGACCGGTTCTTCGGCACGCTGACGGCCTATGTGCCCGGCGAGCAGGCGGCGCAGTACGAGTTCACGAGCGGATTGCCGGTGCGGCTGCTGGGCTATCTGATGCCCACGCTTGCGCCGATGCTGGATGCGCCGGTGCCCGTCGCGGCAGTGGCGGCCCCCGACGCAGTCACTCAGCCCACGCCCTGATCCGTTGATGCTGCCTTTACGCGCAAACGCGCCTTTTTCTCGGCACGTCTGCGGATGCGTTGCCGCATCCAGCCGGTGATGAACAGGCCCGCGGGCAGCAGCCCCGCCGCACACACGAGCACGCGCCCGCCCATGCCCAGCGCCTCGCCGCTGTGCAGCGGGTGAAGCCAGCGCAGCAGTGTGTCGCCTGCGCTACCCGCGAGGGGATCGTGCGCCGCGAGGAGGGCGCCCGTGCTGGCATCCAGCCATACCCAGGTGTGCGGAAAGCGTCCGCCGGGTTCGCCCGGCTGCTGCAGCCGCACCCGATACACGTCGCTCTGCGCCGAGGGCGTTTCTATCCACGCCGCTCGTGCGTCGGGGAAACGCAGCAGGGCACGAGCGATGGCGGCATCGACACTGATGCGATTGCCCGTCGGGGGCGACGACGCCGGTGAGGGCATCTCCGTCAGTGGCGAGAACACCGCCGCGAGCGAGCGGGTCTGTTGCGGCAGATCGAGCATAACGCCCGTTATCACCAGCACCAGCAGCACCGGCAGCGAGGCGAGGCCCGCGATCTTGTGCAGATCGTGGAGGCGCCGCAGAGGCGCCGCATGCGGCTTTGCGCGCAGCGCTTTCCGCCAGCTGCCGCTGCGGGGCCACCAGGCGCACAGCCCCGAGAGCAGCAGCACGAGCAGCGCGAGCCCGGCAAGCCCCATGAGCACCGCGCCCGGCTCGCCCAGCAGCAGCCGGTAGTGCAGGTCGTAAGCCCATGTCATCGCGTACTCGCCCCAGACCTCGGCGCGCAGTACGCGCTGCCGTGCGGGATCCACCCACGCCATCACGGGCGCGAAGCCCCGCGCCTGCGCCTGCGGGGTGGCGTAGTAGCGCGCAGCCACCGCACCTTTGCGGGTATCGAGTTCGAGGCGCCAGGCGCCGTCCATCGCGGGGAACTCCCGCCGCAGTGATTGCAGCACCTCCTCCCAGACGATCGGCTCCGTGACGGCGCTCGTGTGCAGCGCCGGATGCAGTTCCGCGTCGATCTCCTGATAGAACACCAGCACGCTGCCGCTCAGCCCGGTCAGCGCAAAGAGGGCACCAAGGCCAAGCCCGAGTGTCCGGTGCAGCCCGCGCAGCGCAGTGCGCAGCCGGCGGGCAATGCCGTGGAGGCCCATCGTTCAGAGCCGGAACCGCGCGCTGGCATACGCGGCGCGCTCATCACCCGGGGAGTGCAGGGATTGCACGCCGTCCCACCACACGTACTCGTAGTGGTCGTTGCCGAGATTCTTCACCTGCAGGCTCAGTTCGAGTCGGGGCGCCGCCTGCCAGGCGAGTTCCGCGTTCAGCAGGCGCTGCGCCCCGAAGGATCCGTGACTGTTCGATGCGTCGAGCTCGTAGTTCGATTGCGCGTTGGCCCACGCCGAGAAGCGCAGCACCGGGCTCAGCTCCACGTCGATGCCACCCGATAGCAGGTGCACGGGCACGTGATCGATGCGGTTGCCGGCGTACTGCGGTGTCGCCGGGTCAGGTTTCAGGATCCGTGCGCGCTGCCAGGCGTAGCTCATCCATAGCGCCACGTGCTCCGCCGGGTGGAAGCCGAACTGCAGATCGAGACCCTCGCGTCGCGTCCTGCCCACGTTGTCGAAGTCGCCCAGCGGATCGTTCAGCTTGCGCTTCACCTCGCCCGAGGCTTCTTGTTCCCACCAGGCGATCCGCGCCTCGGCGCCCGCGTTGCCGGCGTAGCGCAGCCCGATTTCCCAACCCTCGTTGATGGAGGGCTCGAGGTCATCGACACGCGGCGGTATCTTGTAGGCGCCCGAACCCAGCCCGATCTGGAAGCTCTTTCCCGCGTTCGCGTAGGCCGTGAGCCCGTCCAGTGGCGTGAGCGCGACGGACAGCTTGGGTTGCCCGATGTTGCCGTAGTCGTTCACGTCGTTATCGAGCCCCGTGAGCGTGTTGCTGAATGCGCCGTCGACACGCTCCACGCGATAGGCAGGCGTGATCTTCAGCCACTGCGTGGGCTCCACCACGGCCTGCGCGTAGAGCCCGCCCACCTCCAGGTCGAACTCCTGCCCGCGGGTCTGCCTGCTGCGCGTGCGCTCTTGGGTGAGGTACCGCTCGCTCACGTTGTTCTGCCACTGCATGTCACCGCCCACCTCGAAGGCCAGCGCGTGCAGCGTGGTGACCTCGGGAGAGACGCGCAGCGCGGCGATCAGCCCCTTTTGCTCCTCGTCCGAATAGCGTTCCTGTTGCGAAACGTTCTCGGAGAAACGCACGAAGCGGAGGTCCTCGTAGCGGTTGGCGTATGCTCTGACGAAGAGATCGGTGTGCGCGCCCAGCGTTGCGTCGAGGTGCAGGCTGTACTGCCCCATCGTGCGATCGCCGCCGTCGCTCGCCGAGAAAGCGTTGGACGCTTGCGGCTCCTGCGAGGCCTGCGCGCGGCTGAGGTAGCCGGGCTCGTCGGCCTCGCTCTCGTAGTGGCGCACGATGGCGCCCACGCGCAGGGCATCGCTGACGTCGAGGAACCACTTGCCCGCAGCCGCCTTGCGATCAGCGTCGGCGTGGTCGCGGTAACCCTCGCTGTCGCGCCATGCGAGCAGGTAGTTCTGGGAGAAACCGCCCCGCTCGATGCCTGCCGACACCTGTACGTCGTTGCTGCCGAAGCTCCCGGTGCTGATGCGTCCGTCAAGGTAGGTGCCGCCGATGCGGGTGCGCAGGTCGGCGCTGCCCGCGATCGCGTGCAGGCCCCAGCGCGGATCGGCCGTGCCGCGCACCACCTCCACGCTTTGCAGGTCCAGCGGGAAGACCGCGTCGATGAACGGCATGTTGCCGTCGTTGGTGTTGGACGGGATGCCGTCGATCAGCAGTTTGACCGCGTTCACCTCGCCCTCGCCGTTGAAGCCCCGCATCGAGAATTTCCCCGAGGTTGTCCCCTGGTTGAAGTCGGTGAGCAGGACCCCTGGCAATCGGCCGAGGATCTCCCAGGCCTGATCGACAATCAGGCGTTGCGAGAGATCAGCGCCCAGCACATCCACGGACCCGGGAAGATCCGCGCCCGCACGCGCGCGGCGCTGCGCGGTCACCACGACCTCGCCCAGCGTGAATCGTGTGTCCGCAGCGCGTGGCGGATCTGCGGCCTGTGAGAGCGGTGCGGTGATGGTGGCGATCAGGACGGCAAGCGTGAAAGAGCGGCGCAGTGCGCGCCGTGCAGGCAAAAAGCTCATGGCAAACTCCCGTATGCAGGTGTGGCCGCGCGCCCCTGCGGGGGTGCGCGGCAGTGTTGCGCTGGTGCGCGTCAGACCTGTGCGATCGGGAGAGCGGGGGGGCCGTGTGAAGGGGGCAGCGACCAGTGCGCGGTGCGCTTGGCGATGACGGGTACTCGCGGATACAGCGTGGACGCTGCGAGGTTGCTCCAGCCGGAACACGGCTGTGCGTCCGGCAGTACGGGAAGCTGATCCTGGAGGCGGCAGAGCGGGCAGTGCTCGCCCGGCGCGTCCTTGCCCTCGTCTTGCTCGGGAAGATCCGTGTTGCCCGTGTCGAGGGAAACCAGCCCCACGGTGGTGCAGAACAGTGCGGCAGAGTTGCTATCAGCAGACGCCGTCGCCCGCGTCATCGCCGGCGCCAGCGCCGCAAACAGCACCAGCGCGGCGCCTATCAGGCCGAGCGAATGACGGTTGTGACGCAGGAAGGCAAGCATGGCGCGATCTTAGTGTCCGGCCAGGAAGCCTGGCAAGCTCAGGGGCTTGTTTGTGGTGTTGCGCCCGGGAGCGAGAGCAGCGCGCGCGCCGCCTCGCTCCCGTCGAGCGGCCTGTTGACGCGACGCCGTACCCGCCAGCCCTCGGTGCGTCTTTCCAACTCCCAACGGTTGGCCGACACGCGCCAGGCTTCGAAGCCCTCGCCCGCGTGTCGGAACACGCAGCTGTGCCCGAGCGCCGTGGCGCGATCGCCGTCGACATCGATGTGCAATGGTCCGAGCAGATGGGCGCAGCCGTTGCGCATCAAGTCGAGGTGGGTGCCCGCGGTGAAGAGCGCCGCAATCGCCGCGTGCCCGGTGTGAGCTCCGTAGCCCCCCACCTCGTAGACACCGTTTTCGGTCCACATGGCAGCAATCGCGGCGGCATTGCCGCTGTCGGCGAGCGGGCCGTAGCCCGCGATCAGGTTGCGGATCGCCTCGCGCGCCTCGAGCTCCGCGAGCCGCAATTCGAGTGCGATCAGGCGGTTTTCGACGCTGCCGTTCGACACGGTGCGCTCAGGCCAACGCGCCGGCGTAAAGGGCAAGCAGCTTGGCCCACGCGTGTTCGGCGTCGGCTTCGTCGTAGACGGGCTGATCGCCGCGCTTCGGCATGTCCGGCACGCACCAGCCGTGCAGAGCTGTGGCGTACACCTCGACCTCGGCATCGAGGCCCGCGGCGCTGAATGCCTCGCGCAGGGCGCCCGCGGCATCTGGTTCGCCCGCGTGGTCGTCCGCAGCTACGCCGATGTAGTAGCTCGCGCGTGTGCCGGGCAGCAGCAGGTGCGGGCTGTCGGGTTTGTCTGTCACGAGGCCACCGCCGTGGAAGGTGGCCACTGCGGCCACCCGTTCCGGCGCCACCGAGGCGGTGATGACGCTCAGGCGCCCGCCCATGCAGTAGCCCTGCACACCGATCTTGCGGTGCGTGTCGGTTTCGGGCTGCGCGTCTAGGAATGTCACGTAGGCAGCGGCATCGCTTTGGGCCACCCCGGGCGCGTAGAGCGTGCCTACCATGCCCATCACGCGCTCACGCATTTCGGGGTTGGAGAAGCTGAAGGTGGCGGGGTCGAAGAACGGTGCCGGCCCGATCCGGTAGTAGGGGTTGGGTACGAGCACCGTGTAGCCCGCCTCCGCGAGACGGCGCGCCATTGCCCGCTTGGCGGGGCGCAGGCCCAGGGCATCGGTCCAGAGCAGTACGCCAGGGCAGGGGCCAGTGCCTGCACTGAACAGGGCGGCGTCGCAGTGGCCGCCGGGCATCGGAATGAGGACATCGCGCTCGATCACGGATGGAACGTCCTTGGTGTGGAAAGGGGGAGGAGGATAGCGCCTGCGTCGCGGTTGTGGCAGGCGGCTTGCGCCCCGGCAGTCGCGCGCATGGCGCGCTCCTACGCTTCCGGACGATGCTGTGGGCGCTGTCAGGGCGCTTCGATGTCGATATCCGGCAGGCTGTCAAAGAGCTGGTGCAGGCCTGCCGACCAGGCATTACGCAGGTCCTTGAGGTACGGGTGCTCGCCGCCGAAGCGGTAGGGCTCGTGCAACCCGAA
>JBILEG010000512.1:0-2715 GCA_044352225.1 Pseudomonadales bacterium
CCAGCCAGTCGTGCACGATGGCCTGATAGAGCAACAGGAGCGGAATCACGAAGATCAGCAGCGCCACCAGCATCCACTTCATGGGGAGATCGCGCTCGGTCTCGGCCACTACATCGCCGGAACCCTTGCGCGCCGCGGCGATGCCGCTGCGGATGCCGGAGACCAGCGACGATCGCAGCGAAAACAGCGTCCACACACCGCCCACCAGCATCGCGCCGACACCGAGGTAACGCACTTTCTCGGCACGGATCAGGCTTGCGGCATCGGCTGCGGACAGCCCCGCGAGTTGCGCGGCCAGCGCCGGATCAAGCGAGGGCGCGAGCGCGTGGTAGAGCGGGATGGCGATGTTGTAGGAGAGCACACTGCCCAGCAGCACCACGATGCCGATGTTCAGCCCGATGATGTAGCCAACGCCGAGGAGTGCCGGCGAGAGATTGGTGCCCATGTACCCGAGATACTTGCCCATGAAGCCCGCCACCGTGGCGTTGTCCGGCACGATGCGCAGCCCGCTTTCAGCGGCGAGTTTCACCAGCGCGCCCAGCGCCGCCGAGATGCCGAGGAGCCGCAGCCCCGGCCCGGGGTTCTCGCCCGCCTTCAGCACCTCTGCGGCGGCTTTTCCCTCAGGGAAGGGCAGCGGATTTTCCACGATCATCGAGCGGCGCAGCGGCACCGAGAACAGCACGCCCAGCAGCCCGCCCAGCCCCGCGATCGCCAGCACCCAGCCGTAGCGGAAGTCCTGCCAGTAACCGAGCAGCACCAGCGCCGGCAGCGTGAAGATCACTCCCGCCGCTATCGAGGAACCGGCAGATGCGCCGGTTTGCACGATGTTGTTCTCGAGAATGCTGCCGCCACCCAGCACGCGCAGCACCGCCATCGAGACCACCGCTGCGGGAATGGCCGTTGCGATGGTGAGGCCTGCGAACAAGCCGAGATAGGTGTTGGCGGCGGCGAGAACCATGGCGAGGAGCACGGACAGGAGGACGGCTCGCAGCGAGAGCTGACGCGGCCCGGGAGGGGACATGGGTGACTCCGGTTGATCACAGGTGAAGTGGCGATTGCGCCCAGCATAGCGAAAGAGCGGCACGTCAACGGACTCACGCCGGCTGTCGCCGGGGAGTAAGCCACGCAGAGCGCACACCGGGGGTCCGGACAACCATCGGCGTGGTTGTATCGACGTCAGACAACCAGTAGGTTGACAGAAACGACAAGACGCGCGGTTTCACCATGCCGGGCCAGCAGACCAGACCGCCGAACACTGACGCATCAACCGCGCCGGAAGCGAACGAGTTCAAAGGGCGCATGCTTCTGGTGATGACCGCCGCCATCGGCCTCGCCGCCAGCATGAACGCCATGATGATCTACAGCCTCGGTGCGTTCATCGGGCCGCTGGAGAGCGAGTTCGGTTGGCCTCGGGGCGATATCTCGCTCGCCGTCACCGTGCTCACGATAGGCCTGTTTCTCGCGGGTCCGGTGGTCGGCACGGCGTGTGACCGCTTCGGGGCCGCGGCTGTGGGGTCGGCAAGCCTTGCTGCCTTCGGTCTGCTGCTCCTTGCGATGGCAGCCAAGCTGGAGTCACTGGTGGGGCTCTGGACTTTCTTCTTCCTGATCGCACTGGCCGGGGCGGGCTCCACGCCCATCGTGCTGGCGCGCCCGATCAGCGCGGCTTTCGACCGGCAGCGGGGACTCGCGCTCGGCATCGTGCTGACGGGAGCGGGACTGGGAGGATTCTGGCTCCCGAATTTCGTCACTGAAGTGGTGGCCCGCTCCGGGTGGCGAAGCGCCTATACCTGCCTCGCTCTGTTCGCACTGATGGCCGCGCCCGTGGTGTACTTCGGTTTCAAGCCTACGGAGCGTCGCGCGGCCGTTGCCACGGCCGCCGGGAACGCACCGGCCACCCGCGGTTTCACGCTGCGCGAGGCGCGCATGACGGCGGCTTTCTGGGCGATGTCCGCGCTTGCCGTGAGCATGGCGATCGGCATCGGCGGCATGATGGTGCACCTCGTGCCTCTGTTCCGGGATCTGGGCGCCACACCCGCCGATGCAGCCGCCACCGCGTCCGTGATGGGCATTGCATCGGTAGTGGGCCGTCTGGCCGTGGGTGGGTGCCTCGACCATTTCATCCCGCATCGCGTGGCGGTGACCGTGCTCGCGCTGGGGATGCTGGGCCTGCTGTTGCTGCGCGTGGGCGGGCTCGATTACGCCGTCGCCGGGGTCATGCTGATCGGGCTGCTGCTCGGGGCAGAACTGGACATGCTCGCGTTCCTGACAACGCGCCTCTTCGGGCAACGCGCCTTTGGTGCGATCTACGGATGGTTCTACAGCATCTATGCACTGGGCTTCGGCGTGAGTCCGTTCCTGATCGGCCGGTTGCGGGATTCAACGGGTTCCTACGACTCCGCGATAACCATCAGTGTGGCAGTACTGGTGTTGGCCATCTTCTCCGCGGTGCTGCTGGGGCAGCGCACCCCCGCGGCTGACACGCACGGCCCCGGAAGTCGCTGAACGCAGCGCAGGAGCGCATCCCGCGCGTGACCCGGAGCGGGCAAAACAGATGGGGTCAGGTCTTGGATTTTGCGGCCTGCCCCCCCGCCAACACGGTCTCCGGCGGACAATGGCCTTCACGGCACCCGATGCGTCATCCTTGACGCATCACGCCACACGACGCCTGCCATGACCCGCTTCACCCTCTCCTCCTTCGGCGAACGCTACGCCGGC
>JBILEG010000513.1:0-2713 GCA_044352225.1 Pseudomonadales bacterium
CGGCGGCGATAGCGCGCTTGGGCGGGATCGTGGCATCCGGCAGCGACGCCCCCGTGGAAGACCGCAACCCGCGGCCTTTCCACAACCTCGAGCAGGCACTCACGCGCGCCAACCCGGACCCTGCCATCCCCGGCGTGCTGAACGCGGCCGAGCGGCTCGACATCCACCAGGCGATCGCCAGCTACACCATCAATGCGGCGCGCGTCCTCGGGATGGAAAAGGAGATCGGCTCCATCGAGCCCGGCAAGAAGGCCGACCTGATCGTGGTGGACCAGGACGTGCTCGCGCTCGCCGCACACGGCGAGGAACGGAAGATCGGCGACACGCGCGTGCTGCGCACGATCTTCGACGGCCGGGAGGTGTTCTCGCGGGAGTGATGCCCGCGATCAGGGCGCTTCCAGACGGTTGTACTTCTTCAGCGCAGCACGCAGTTTTTCATGTGGCAGCGCGATGGCCGTGTTGCCCTCGAAGCCCGTGAGCGTACGCGCCGCCACCAGCGCATTCATCACGGCCTCGTCCACAGCCTGCACCGTCGCGGTGAAGAAGGGCGTGATGCGCTCGTTCGGGAGCATCTGCACCGAAGGAAGCCCCTTGGCCGCACTCGCCTCCGGATTGGCGGTGGAAAAAGCCAGGAAGATATCGCCAGAGCCATTGCCTGCGACGGCACCTGAGCGGGCAATACCCATCGTCACGCGACGTGCGATGCGGTCGAGCTGGTGCGGCAGCAGCGGGGCGTCCGTCGCCACGATCACGATCACGGAGCCCAGATCCCGATCCTCGCGCTTGCTGGCGAGTGCGGCATACGCGGGCTGTTCGGGCACCTCTTTGCCAACGGGCACACCTGCGACCAGCAACTCCGAACGGCGCCCGAAATTCGCCTGCAGCAAGACGCCCAGCGTGTAGCGCTTGCCCTCGTCCTCGACCACGCGCGAGGCCGTGCCGATGCCGCACTTGAACTCGTAGCAGATCATGCCGGTGCCACCGCCCACGTTGCCCTCGGTCACCGGGCCACTGCGCGAGATATCCAGCGCCGCGAAGGCATGCTCGGGCTTCACGTGGAAGCCGTTGATGTCGTTCAGCCAGCCGTCCCAGGTCTCCCCGACAACGGGCAGTGACCACCAGTCGTCGGTGTCGAATGTGTAGTGCTTGCCCCCCCAGGCGATGACCGCATCGCGCACCACGCCCACGCTGTGGGTGTTCGTGATCATCACCGGGCCGTACAGCAGGCCGGATTCCGCAAGCCAGGTCGTGCCGGTCATTTCGCCGTTGCCGTTCTGGCTGAACCAGCCCGCGAACACGGCCTCAGTGGGTGGACGCTTGCCGCGCGGCAGGACGGCGGTCACGCCCGTGCGCACCGCGGGCGTGACGCCCTCTGCAGAGATGATCGTGCTGTGCCCCACTTCCACGCCCGCCACGTCGGTGATCGCATTCAACGGGCCGGGCGTTCCCTCGAAAGGCACGCCCAGATCGCGGGCGCGGGGTTCTGCCGCCTGCAGCGCGGTGGCCAGTGGCAGCAGCGCGAGAGACAGCAGCGCTCGACGGAAGGAAGTGCTCATGCTCAGGTTCTCCGGAAAAAGTTCAAGGCGTGGTGACGCCGAATCGGCGCCAGGCAATGCGGAGCATATAACCCGCAAGCAGTGCGATGCCCACCGCCCGCAGCGCCTCCGCGCTGGCCGTGGTCATCACGAGCGCGCAGGACGCGATCGCCAGCACGGCCAGCGCCGGGCCGCCGGGGACCATAAGCGGTGCAGGCCCGCGCCGCCGCAGCACCAGCAGCGCGACGCAGATCGAGGCGTACATCAGCATCCGCGCGATCACCGCGATGGTGGCCAGATGCACGAAGGTACCCGTCAGCGTCAGCACGCAGATGATACTTGCCGTCAGCATGATGGCCACGCCGGGCACCCGTGTGCCACCGCTCACGCGCGCCAACACGGAAGGGATCTCGCCCTGCTCGGCGAGTGCGAACAGCACCCGCGGTGTCACGAGGATGGAGGTGCTGAGATTCCCCGCACAGGAGAGCACCGCCGTGACCGCGACCACCGTGGCGCCGGCTGCGCCGAAGATCGCGAGCGCCAGTTCGGCGATAGGGCGTTTGGTTTGCGCCAACTCCGGCACCATCGACTGACAGGCCAGCACGAGGAGCGCATAGAGCAGCCCCGCCAGCAGGAAACCGCCCAGCATGCCGAGGGGCAGATCGCGTTTGGGGCTGCGCAATTCGCCGGCCACGATGGTGGCCTGCTCGAAACCCATGCAGGCGAAGAACGCGAGCAGGAAAGCAGCGCCAAGTGCATCGGCCTGCAGTGCGGGTTCCGCAGCCGCCTGCGGCCAGCCACCGATGTACAGCCCCAGCGGCGCCAGCAGGAATAGCGGCGTGAGTTTCAGCACCACCAGCACATTGCCGAGCGCGGCACCCTGCACCACCCCGCGCAGATTGAGCGCCGCGATCGCGAGGAGGAACACGGTGATGGCGATGCCGCGCGCCAGAGGCTCCGACAACGCGGGCCACAACGCCGCGGCGTAATCGAGCATCACCACGATGATGGCGCCGGAGGTGGCGAGCCGTGTGAGGTACAGCAGCCAGCCGACGGTAAAAGCGCCGAACGGCCCCAGCGCTTCGCGGGCGTAGAGTACCGGCCCACCCGTGGCTTCGAAGCGGCTCGCCACCTCCGCCGCACAGGCGGCAACCGCCGCGATCAGCACGAAGGCCGCG
>JBILEG010000514.1:0-2711 GCA_044352225.1 Pseudomonadales bacterium
GGTGCGCATCTGGGACGTGCACGGCGAGGGAGGTGTGGCGCTGCGGCTCAGCATCTCCGAACTCGGCCCGCAGATGCTCGCGCGGATGCTGGAGCTGAATGAAACGCAGGAGACGGTGCTCTCGCTTGTTTTCCGTTTCGCCGACGACGAGGGCTTGCTGCTGCTCGACCTCGCGGATCTGGGCACCACGCTCGCGCATCTCGCCGAGCACGCGAAGGACATGGGCCCGCGTTATGCGGCGTTTTCGCGGCCCTCGGTATCGGCGATCCAGCGGCGCCTGCTGTTGCTGGAAGAGGCAGGCGCCACGCACTTTTTCGGCGAGCCTGCGGTGAGCCTCAGCGATTTTCTCCAGACGGCACCTGACGGACGCGGCATGGTGAATCTGCTGGATGCACGCAAGCTTGTATCGCAGCCTCGGCTCTACAGCAGCTTCCTGCTGTGGCTGCTCTCGGAGCTCTACGAGACGCTCCCCGAGGCAGGCGACATCGACAAGCCGAAGATCGCGTTTTTCTTCGACGAGGCGCACCTGCTGTTTGCCGACGCGCCGAAATCGCTGCGCGAGCGTGTGGAGCAGGTCGTACGGCTGATCCGCTCGCGCGGGGTGGGGATCTACTTCATCAGCCAGAGCCCGGGTGACATTCCGGATACCGTACTCGCGCAGCTGGGCAACCGCATCCAGCACGCCTTGCGCGCCTACACGCCCGCCGAACAGAAGGCCGTGCGCGTGGCGGCCGACGCCTTTCGCGCCAACCCCGCGTTCGACACCCGCACCGTGATCGGCGAACTTGCGGTGGGCGAGGCACTGGTCTCCACGCTGGATGCGGGCGGCGTGCCCACGGTGGTGCAGCGCGTGCTGGTGCGTCCGCCCGTCTCGCGCATCGGGCCCCTCAGCGATGCCGAGCGCGAGACGCTGCTGCGGGCCGATCCATTGCACGCCCGCTATCGCGAGGCGCAGGACCCCGTCTCTGCGCACGAGATACTCAGCCAGCGCGCCGCTGATGCGGTCGAGCGTTCTGCGCGCGATGAGGCCCCGCAGATCCGTTTTCCGCGCGAAGAGCCGCAGGCCCGCACCCCGCGTGAGCCCGCGCCCCGTGCCGAGCCGCGCGGCCGCCAGCGCGAAACGGCCGGCGAGGCGCTGGTGAAAAGCGTGGCCCGCGCCGTGGGCAGCAGCCTGGGGCGTAGCATCGTGCGCGGCGTGCTGGGCTCGATATTGCGCGGGCGCTGAGGCACCCATACTCCCTGCAGGGGGTAGTGTCCGCGCCGGGTGCGGCCGCTACACTGCTCCCTCCTCGCAGCACCCTTCTGGAGACCTGAACAGTGGCATCGTTCGGCTGGGCATCGTTCGACTGGCAAGATCCCTTCCTCATCGCGCAGGAGCTCTCCGACGAAGAGCGCATGATCATGGAAACCGCGCGTGACTACGCGCAGGCGAAGCTCGCACCGCGCGTCCGCGAGGCCTACCGCAACGAGAGCACGGATCCCGCGATTTTCCGCGAGATGGGTGAGCTGGGCCTTCTCGGCCCCACCATCGAGGGGTATGGCTGCCCGGGCGTGAACTATGTGAGTTACGGCCTGATCGCGCGCGAAATCGAGCGCATCGACTCGGGCTACCGCTCGATGTTCAGCGTGCAGTCCAGCCTCGTGATGTACCCCATCTACGCTTATGGCACCGAGGAGCAGCGCGAGAAGTACCTCCCGAAGCTCGCCACCGGCGAGTGGGTCGGCTGCTTCGGCCTGACCGAGCCTGACGCAGGCTCCGACCCCGCCGGCATGATCACCCGCGCCCGCAGCGTCAACGGCGGTTACGTGCTGAACGGCGCCAAGATGTGGATCAGCAACTCGCCGCTCGCGGATGTGTTCGTGGTCTGGGCCAAGTGCGACGACGGCAAGATCCGCGGCTTCGTGCTCGAGAAAGGCATGAAGGGCCTTTCGGCACCGAAGATCGAGGGCAAGCTGAGCCTGCGCGCATCTATCACGGGCCAGATCGTGATGCAGGACGTGGAAGTGCCCGAGAGCGCGCTGCTCCCGAATGTCGAAGGCCTGAAAGGGCCGTTCGGCTGCCTGAACAACGCGCGCTTCGGCATCGCCTGGGGCACGCTGGGCGCGGCCGAGGCCTGCTGGCACGCGGCACGCAGCTACACGCTCGATCGCAAGCAGTTCGGCCGCCCGCTCGCCTCGAACCAGCTCATCCAGAAAAAACTCGCCGACATGCAGACCGAGATCAGCCTCGCGCTCCTCGGCGTGCTGCAGGCCGGGCGCCTCAAGGACCGCGGCCAGCTCTCGCCCGAGCTGATCTCGATGCTGAAGCGCAACTCCTGCGGCAAGGCGCTCGATATCGCGCGCATGGCGCGTGATATGCACGGCGGCAACGGCATCTCGGACGAGTACCCGGTGTTCCGTCACATGGTGAACCTCGAGACGGTCAACACCTACGAGGGCACGCACGATGTGCACGCTCTGATCCTCGGTCGCGCGCAGACCGGGATCGCGGCGTTCTGAGATGAGCGGCGCGCTCGACGGCCTGCGCGTACTCGATCTCAGTCGCGTACTCGCCGGCCCTTGGGCCACGCAGATCTTCGCCGACATGGGCGCCGAAGTGCTGAAGGTCGAGCGCCCCGGTGAAGGTGACGACACCCGCAGTTGGGGCCCGCCGTGGCTCAAAGACCGCGACGGCAACGACACCACGGATTCCGCCTACTACCTCTGCGCGA
>JBILEG010000515.1:0-2708 GCA_044352225.1 Pseudomonadales bacterium
ATGGCACTCTGATGTGCCGGCCGGCCCCTCGGGGCTGGCCGGCACAGCTCCGTTACTCGCCCCACACCCGCAGCAGCGAATCAAAACTGCAGTAGTACAGATCCCCGCTCCATCCCGCACCGGGAAAGACCACGCCCTGCATGTTGCCGCCACTGCGCGCACGCGCCAGCTCTGACCCCGTCGCGATATCCAGCACCACAAGGTCCTCGCGCAGGGCGCGGTAATCGTTCACCAGCAACTCGCCGGACTGCGGCAACAGCAGCAGGTGACTTGCAGCGCCGAAGTCATGCTTGCTCCACAACGGCTCCAGCACGCGCGAGCCGGGCAGGATGCGCCAGGCCCGCAGCACTGCATGGGCCGAGTCGTAGGCCACGACAATGCCCCGCTCACGATCCAGCAGCGGCGGGTTGGTGATGGCCCCACCGGGCAAGCCGCTCACCGGGTGGCGCGCGCAGTGGCTCGCATCGGCAAGCGAAACCCGCAACAGGTTCACGACGCCGCGACCCACGCCCGCACCGCGCATGCTCAGGAAGTAGCGGTGCCGGCCGTTGTCCATGAACCAGCAGTCCTCGCCGTCGATCACCGGGTCCCAGCCGTAGCCCTGCGCGGGATCGGCGATGTACGGGAACTCCCACGCTGTATCGCGCGCAAGGCATCGCTGCTGCGCGTCCCACAGGTACCGGAACACCGTGCGGACGCACACCACGTAAACCGTATTGCCGTCCGCGGAAAGCCGCGCGATGGAGGGCTCCGGACACGCGAGCGGCGTGCCGATCACCGTCAGCGTCTCGGGGTCGATACACACCAGCGCCGAGTCGCCGCTGTCGCTGAAATCCTTGGTGACGAGCGTGCCGTCATCCAGGATCACGAAGGAGTTGTACGGCCGCTCGCGCGGCAACTGCAGCGAGGCACGCAGGCTGCAGTCCGGCGCGAGCCGGTGGCACCAGCGCCCGTAGACCACATAGAGATCGCCGTTGCGGTGCACCGCCATGCCGCCCGGCCAGGCCGGGCCGCCGGGCAAAGGAGGTGAGCAGGCCAAGGGCTTCAGCGTGAGCGGGTCGATGCGCTCGACCCAGGCCTCGGTCGGTAGACCGAAGAACCGGTGGCGCAGCATCCGGTGGCGGAGCAGGTACACCTCGCCGGGCTCGCGCAGCACCGTCATGGTGGGAAAGTGCACGCGCCGGCGCGTGATGCGCAGGCGCTTGCCACTGCCCAGCAAGGGGGCAAACGGCGCCGGCGGCACCTGCAGCCGCGCGGGGCCTCCGTCTTCGCCAGGCCAGAGGCTGGGGTAGTAGCCCTCGTTGCTCACGCGGCAGCCGCAGCGAGGCTCAGGGCATGTACACCCCGCCACTCACACTGATCAGTTGCCCCGTGATGTAGCTCGAGCGATCGGAGGCCAGGAACATCGCGAGCCAGGCCATGTCTTCAGGGCGGCCAAGCCGCGGGATCGGGAGGCTGCTCATGTTGTAGAGCGAGCCGCCCTCGAGCGCAGACTGCATCTCTTCCGGACGGCCCATGGTCTCGAAACCGAAGCGGTTCCAGAAACTCCCCTGCCCTACCTCATCGGCCTGGTGCGGCACGATCCAGCCGGGTGCGATGTTGTTCACCCGCACGCCCTTGCGCGCCCACTCCCAGGCGAGCGCCTTGCTGAAGCTGTTCACGAAGCCCTTGGTGCCGCCGTAGTGCGCCACGTTGGCTGCCGCCTCGCCGAGCAGCGAGGAATTGGAAGAGATGTTGATGATGCTGCCGTACTGGCGGCCCAGCATGTCTGCGGCCACCGCCTGGCAGCAGTTCACCACGCCATCGATGTTCAGCGCGATTTCCCAGCGCCGGCCCGCCTCGTCGAAGTCCTCGAAAGCCGAGGGATGCGCCACGCCACCGGCGTTGTTGACCAGCACGTCCACCGGACCGAAGGCCGCATGCGTGGCCTCGACCATCGCGTCCACCGAGTCGCGGCGCGTGACGTCTGTGGCCACCGGCAGGATGCGCCCGGCAAAGCCCGCGGCTTCTGCTTCGGCGGCGAGCTTGCGGCCTGTCTCCGCGTCGCGCGAGGCGCTGACCACGTTGCAGCCCTCGCGGGCGAACTCCAGCACCAGTCCGCGGCCGATGCCGCCGCTGCCGCCCGTGATGATGACCGTCTTGCCGGCAAGACCCAGATCCATGCGCGTGTCCTTCAGTCGAGGGAGGGGGAAGAGAACCGTGCGTGCAACGCACCGTCGACCGGCAACACCACACCGTTCACGAATTCGGCGCGATCGCTCGCAAGGAAGAGCGCCGCGTCGGCGATGTCCTCTGCGGTGCCCATGCGACCGCTGGGCACCTGCTTGCAGAAGCGCTCATAGCCCTGCGGGATGCCGGCGAGCCATTCACGCACGGGCGGCGTGAGCATGGGGCCGGGCGCGATCACGTTGGCGCGGATGCCGCGCGCGCCGTACTCGGTAGCGATGGAGCGGGCCATGCTGATCACACCGGCCTTGGCTGCGCCGTAGACGGTGAGCCCGGGTGCCGAGTTCAGACCCGCACCGGAGGAGGTGACGATGAAACAGCCCTTGCCCTGCGCGAGCATCACCGGCAGCGCGGCGTGGATGGCGAAGTACACGCCGTCGTGGTTCAACGCCATGATCCGGCGGTAGTCCTCGAGATCCTGTTGATCGGTGGGCGTGGGGATGGCGCCACCCGCGTTGGCGAACACCACATCGAGCCGCCCG
>JBILEG010000516.1:0-2706 GCA_044352225.1 Pseudomonadales bacterium
GAAAGCATCACGGCGCTGATCGCACGGGCTGGTGATCCTGATCTGCTGTTGCTGGACACACCCGGCATCAGCAGGCGTCGCCCCGAGGACGCTACCCGGCTGCTGGAGCTGGCCGCCGCCGGCGTGCACAGCCTTCTGGTGCTGCCTGCCAATGCCCAGCTGGCCTGGCTCGATTCTGCAGCGGGTGATTACCGCCCGGCGCGCCCCGTCGCGGCCGTCGTGACGAAAATCGACGAGACGGTGAGCCTCGGCGAGGCGCTCGGTGTGCTGCTCCGCGAGGGTTTGCCGCTGGCGTATCTCACTGACGGACCCGAGATTCCCGATGATCTTCACGTCGGGAGAGCATGGGAAATCGCAGGTCGCGCGCTGGCATTGGGCGAGGCCGGGGAGGCCCCGCCCGCGCGTCCTGCCCGGCCTGCCGTGGGCTCCTCCAATGCGGCTAGAATAGCGTGAGCATGCACACGGACGGGGTGGCGCGGATGAATCCCTCGCGGGACACCGGCAGGCCGGTACAAGTCATCGCCGTCACCGGCGGCAAAGGTGGCGTGGGGAAATCCAGTGTCGCCATCAATCTCGGCATCGGGCTGTCCGCGCGCGGGCGCCGTGTCGTGATCCTCGACGCAGACCTCGGGCTCGCCAATCTCGATGTTCTTCTCGGCCTGCGTGCGAAGCGCAATCTTGCGGACGTCATTGCAGGGGAGTGCGGTCTTGCCGAGATCATGCTCGACGGCCCCTGCGGCGTTCGCATTATTCCGGCGTCGTCTGGAACCCAGTCGATGGTCGCGCTCTCGCGGGCCGAGCACGCGGGTCTGATTCACGCTTTCAGCGACATCGCCGACTCGATGGACGTGCTCATCGTCGATACCGCCGCGGGCATTTCGGACTCTGTGGTGAGTTTCGTGCGTGCCGCGCAGGAGTGCCTTGTGGTGGTCTGCAACGAGCCGAGCTCCATCGCCGACTCCTATGCACTCATGAAACTCCTGCACAAGGAGTACGGCATGCACCGCTTTCGCGTACTGCCGAACATGGTGCGCTCACCGCAAGAGGGCAGCGCGCTCTTCCACAAGCTCGAGCAGGTCTGTGAGCGGTTCCTCGACGTGATGCTCGTACAGGCGGGCAACATTCCCTACGATGACACCGTCCGCAAGTGCATACAGCGCCAGCGCGCCGTGCTCGACGCCGCGCCCCGCTCGCGGGCTGCAGCGGCGTTCCGGGAACTGGCCGAAAAGATGGATGCCCTGCCGGTATCGGCGAGCGCCAGTGGTCACCTCGAGTTCTTCGTCGAGCGTTTGCTCGGCGGAGCGGCGGCAGGCTGAGACGCGATCGTGAATGGAGCAGTGATGTACGCCAAGGCAGCGCCCCGACCAGATGCCCGGCAACTCGTCGAGGATCACGCCAGCCTGGTGAAGCGCATCGCGCATCACCTGCTGGCCCGGTTGCCGTCTTCCGTGAACCTCGAGGACCTTATCCAGTCCGGCATGATCGGGTTGCTGGAGTCGGCCTCGAACTACGATCCGGGCAAAGGAGCCAGTTTCGAGACCTTTGCCGGTATCCGCATCCGCGGCGCGATGCTCGATGAAGTCCGCCGTGGCGACTGGTCTCCCCGCTCGGTGCACCGCAACGCCCGGCGGGTTGCGGAGGCGATCCGCGGTGTCGAGATCCGCAGAGGCAGTGATGCGCCGGATTCCGCTGTGGCCCGTGAACTTGGCGTGAGCCTCGAGGACTACCACAGCATGTTGCAGGACACGGCCGGCAGCAGGCTGTTCAGCCTCGACGAACTCATGGAAGAGCACGGTGATGCCGACAGCATGATCAAGGGGCACTGGGAGGACCCCGCCGAGGGGGCGGCCCGTGACGGTCTGGCTGGCGCCATCGCAGCCGAGGTGTCCCGGCTTCCCGAGAGAGAGCGCCTGGTGCTTTCCCTGTATTACGACGATGAACTCAACCTGAAGGAAATCGGCCAGGTGCTCGAGGTCAGCGAGTCCCGTGTGAGCCAGATCCTCAGTCAGGCGACCAAGCGCCTGCGGGCCCGGTTGGCGGGCTGGTGAACAAGGGAGCGCATGCACGATGGACGCCTTGAGTTTTCTGGGGATCACGCTCGCCTTCATGGCGCTGGTCGGGGGAAATTTCCTTGAAGGCGGTGAACTCGCCTCGCTTTCCAATCTGCCGGCCGCGGTGCTCGTCTTTGGCGGTACCCTCGGCGCGGGTCTGTTGCAGATGCCGCTCGCGGGCCTCAAGCGGGCGGCCCACATGTTGCGTTGGGTGTTCGTTCCGCCACGGCAGGCATTCAAGGAGGGCGTGCAGCGCATCGTCCGCTGGGCCACCACAGCCCGGCGCGAGGGCCTGCTTGGTCTGGAGTCGATCGCGGAGATCGAAAAAGACCCCTTCGCCCGAAAGGGCCTGCAGTTGCTGGTCGATGGCAACGAGCCCGATACCATCCGTACCATCCTCGAGGCGGATTCCGGCCTGCGCGAGCAGCGTGACGTCGATGCCGCGCGCTTCTACGAGGCCATGGGGGGCTATGCGCCGACCATCGGGATCATCGGGGCCGTGGTCGGCCTCATACATGTGATGGGAAGTCTCGAGGATCCTTCGCGGGTCGGTCCCGGCATCGCGGTCGCCTTTGTCGCCACGATTTACGGCGTCGGTCTCGCGAATCTTCTGCTGTTGCCTGTGGCGAGCAAGCTGCGCAGTTGCATACGTGAA
>JBILEG010000518.1:0-2704 GCA_044352225.1 Pseudomonadales bacterium
CGCGATCGACGACGACCCGGTCATCGCGCTCCTGCTCGGCAGCTTCGACTCGGCAGGACGCAAACAACTGGCAGCCGTGTCGCACTCCTACGTGTCGGCACGGCCGCGCTGGTGGCATGTGCACTCTGACGGGGAGGCGCAGCGGTGATCCGGTGCCGCCCGTTCGGGACAGCGGATACCGCTGGCATGCAGAGGGACCGATCACAGCCAGAAGATGTCTGGGCCGATTTGCAGGGCAACCCTGCCAGCAATCCGTACGCGGCGCGGGCATGTACAGTGCGCCGTCTCCCGGGCCCTCGCCCGAGCCCGGCATGACACTCGGTGACGCAGGCATGTTGGAAAGGGCTGTGAGCAGGTCGGCGAGGAAGATGCTCCTCCCCGTTGCCTTGGGAGCCGTACTCGCCGCGCCAGGCACGAAGGCCGCTGAGTATGTCTTCGTCCCTTCACTTCACTGCGTGGGAGGGCCCTACGGCCTCGACTTGCCCGAGGACGCGCGGCAGCTGCGGTCGCTTGGCACCTTGCTCCGCGAAGAGACCGCTGAGGTCGAGCAATGGGATGGCTACACGGCAACCCGCAAGACGCTTTTCTTTGATGGCCTGGTGTTGGGTGTGGTCGAGTTCTCACACGCACCGACGCAGGTTATGGTCACCCACGTCGAAATCTCCAGGCCTGAGTGGAATCGTCTTGTCCCCTTCAAACTGGGGCAATCCACCGACGCAGTCCGGACACGGCTGGGGCCAGGCGCTAAAGGCGATGTCGCTCTGGAGCGCACCTATGGCAGTGAGGCCGATAGCGTGGAGTTCCGATCAATCTCTGGCATCGTGGCGCATATCTCGTACAGTTGTTACTCGGGCTAGGAGCAGACTTCTGGAACAGTCGGAATCTCATGATGAGCGAGGAGGCGCTTGCCGCGAGTGACTCGTCCGGACGCGCCGCAGGACCGATAGCAGAGGTGTTCGTGCCATGACGACCGGCGTGCTGCTGAACGCGATCTTCTTCCTGGGCATGGGCCTCTGCGCCCTCGCCCGTCCGGCCTTCGTCGTTGCCTTCGTGGGTCTCGTCCCGGCCACGGCGGACGCGCGCAACGAGATCCGCGCGGTTTATGGCGGTTTCGGTATCGCGATCGCTGCCCTGCTCCTGCTGGTTTCCGGGAACGCAACGCTGCGGCCCGGCGTTCTGCTGGCCGTTGCCGTAGCACTGCTCGGCATGGCGGCGGGCCGCGTCGCGAGCCTGCTGATCGAACGGACGGGCAAATGGCCGGTCGTTTTCCTCGCAGTGGAGACGTTGCTGGCCGGCCTTCTCCTGCGGGACTCGGGCGCGCTCATTCAATGAGGCGTAGTGTCACATCACGTTCAGTGCACGCCACTCCACGAAGCACACGGGTGACATCCTCGTCGTCCGGGTCTGGCATTCTTGGGAAGACCGCGACCGGCGTCGAACCGCACATCGGAGGACAACAGCCATGACCGTCCACTCTGGCAGCAGACTGATCCTCGTCCACGGCATGCTGCTGGTGCTTGCCGGCCTGGTCTGGGGACTCGTGGTGCCAAGCACTCCGTATCCGCGGCTCGCGCTGGGAGCGCACATCCAGTTCATGGGTAACGGGATGCTCGTCATGCTGATTGGCATGGCGTTGCTGGCGCTGCCCCACGAGGTGGGGCCCAAGTCCGTTCGCGTGATGCTGACGGCGGTCTGGCTGACCTGGGTGATGGTCTTGTCGGAGGTGGGCAACGCCTGGTGGGGAACTGCGGGCACCCTGCCGATCGCCGCGGGCCAGGCAGGTGCCTCGGGCGGCCAGCCGTGGCAGGAGATCGTGGTCATGCTGACGCACGTGGGCGCGGGCTTGGGGCTGATCGTCTCTTGGGTGTTGCTGCTGCGCGGTTTTCTGGTGCGCGCTGACAACCGGTGATGCGCCGCGCCATCGACGGCGCGCGGCACGGGTGGGGCGAGGGCATGCACCGCCACGACAGGGTGCCGGGCGTATGGACGCAAGGATCGAGCTACATATGACTCCCCGCCGGATTGCAGGCCCTCAGGAGGCCTGACATTCTGGTCGTCACGCCTCCCCCAGCGGGCGGCAAATCTCGGAAAAACAGGAGAACTCCATGAGCGCGTTCGACACCGCAAAGCGTTTCTTCGATGCCTGTGAACGCCCCGCGGGCTGGGCGGGTTGCCGCGAATTCGTGGAGCCAGGGGCTGCCTTCAGCGCGCAGAGCGAACCCCTTACCGGGATAACGACCGTCGAGGGCTACTGCGAGTGGATGTATGCCTTCGGGACCATCACCGCGCCGGGCTCGCACTATGATTTGCATGCCGCGAGCTATGACGAAGCGACACGCACGGCGACGTTCTTTGCCACCTACCATGCCACGCATTCCGGCGAGGGCGGGCCCGTGCCGCCCACGCATAAACAAACGCACTCGCACTACGTCTACGCGCTCACGATGAGCGCCAACGGCAAGGTCGAGCGCATGGTGAAGATCTGGAACGCCGGCTGGGCGATGCGGGAGCTGGGTTGGGCATGAAGCAGGGGATGAGGCGAAGCCGCAAAGCAGGACCCCTGGGTGTGATCGTGCGCCTGGGCGTCATCGTGGCGCTGGCCGGGTGTGCATGGTTCGTATGGGTGAAAGACCCGCTGAACCCCGACAGGCGGCGCGCAGCACAGTTCTGCCAGAGCGTCACCGCACAGATGCCCCCGGTAGCG
>JBILEG010000517.1:0-2704 GCA_044352225.1 Pseudomonadales bacterium
TGGGTGCCTTGCACTGGGGCTACGCCGTGCGGGATGCCGCCCGGGGAGCGAGCGCATGGCGGGGATACGGCTGGAGCGTGCTGCCCGCGCTGGCGGCGTGGGTGTGCCTCCTGCTGCCCGACACAACCGGTGTGCTGCTGCTGGCAGCGGGCCTTGTGGGCTGCCTCGTGGTCGATGAGATTCTCGCGCCCCGCATGGCGCTGCCGGCGTGGCTTCTGCCGCTAAGACGGGCGCTGACAGCGGGAGGCGCCGCAAGCCTGCTCGTGGCGGGCTGGACATGAACCGGGACGCGTCCGCGGACCCCTGCTCCGCGGCAGGGCTGATGGTGCGCCACGAGGAAGGCATCATCACGCTCTGCGATGCCAACACGACACTCGGGTATTGCCGTTACGCAGACGACGGCGAGGTCGAATATCTCTTCGTGCAGTCAGCCCGGCGCCGGCAGGGCATCGCGATGCATCTGCTGGGGCTGGTGGAGCAACGTGTAAGCGGGCCACTGCGATTCCGTGAGCCCCTGAGCCCCATGGGTCACAGCCTCGTGAAGTCCTACCTGTCGACTCGGAAAAAAATCGGGCGTCCGTCTTGAAACCATCACAATCCGGCGTCTAGCATGTGGGCTGGCCGGATAGATTTGGCGTTTAAGTCTTCCGATTCCTCACGACGACAACGGATGCCGCTACGTGAATATCCTCGGATGCCTTGCTGAGGTCATTGATCTCTACGAGAACGGCCGCTTGATGGCGGCTGAGTCACTGGAGCGTAGCGTGCTCACTTCGCTGGAGCGCTCACGCAAGCCAGAGAACAGGGTGGCGTTGGGGCATCTCTCGGAGCCATGCTCCGTGCTCAGCGAAAAGCTCCTGTCACTGCGTGCCGTGAACTCCTACCTCGCGTCGGTGTACACGCCGCGCAGTCGCTGAGCCGGGACCGGCCCTGGGGTCACTGGCGCGCAGCCCCGCACGCTTTACGCCACCGAGCGGGCTGACTCATGATGCGCTGACACGCATCCTGAAGATCCGCCGTTCATGAACAGCCCGCACGAGCACGCCGAAGACACACGCATCCTGCACGGCATGGGCTACGCCCAGGAACTGCACCGGCGCATGGGGCTGTTCCAGAACTTCGCCATCTCCTTCAGCATCATCTGCATACTCGCCGGCGGCATCACCGCCTTCCCGCTCTCGCTCTCCGGTGCTGGCGGCGCATCGCTCGGCATCGGCTGGCCCGTCGCCTGCGTGTTCGCGCTGATGGTGGCGATGGCGCTCGGGCAGATCGCCTCGGCCTATCCCACCGCAGGCGGCATCTACCACTGGGCCTCGATGCTCGGTAACAGGGGATACGGCTGGACCGCAGCGTGGCTGAACCTGCTGGGCTTGCTCTTCGTGGTGTCCTCGGTGAACTTCGGGATGTTCCTGCTGTTCCGCGACCTGCTGCTCGAGTTCGCGCTGGGTGTGGACGTTTCGGGCTGGAAATCGGCGGCCATGTTCGACCACGGATGGTGGGTGCAGACGGCCTTCCTCACGGTAGTGACGCTGTCGCAGGCAGCGGTGAACCACTACGGCATCGGCCTCACCTCGAGGCTCACCGATTTCTCGGGCTACATGATTTTCTTCGGCGCGATAGCGCTCACCTTCGCGCTGCTGTGGAACGCGCCTGTGCTGGAGTTCAGTCGCCTCTGGACCTTCACCGATTTCACCGGTGCGGCTGGCGGCGATGTGTGGGCACCGGCCAGCGAGCGCTGGCTCGCGGCGCTGATGCCGCCGGTGGTGGTGGCGCTCTATCTCGGACTGCTGCAGGGGGTCTACACGGTCACCGGTTTCGACGCCTCGGGACATACCGCGGAAGAAACCCGCAATGCCGCACAGGAGGTGCCCAAGGGGATGATCCATGCGGTGGTCTGGTCGGGCGTGTTCGGCTGGGTCATGGTCTGCGCCTTCGTGCTCGCACTTCCGTCTGTGGAGGAAGGTGCAGCGATGGGCTGGACCTCTTTCAACCTCGTCATGGCGCAGGTCAAGCCGGAAGGGCTGCGCGTGCTGCTGATCGGCCTGATCGTGCTCGTGAACTATCTCTGCGCACTCTCGGCGATGACCGCCACCTCGCGCATGCTCTACGCCTTCGCGCGGGACGACGGTGTCCCGGGTCTGTCCGGGTATCTGCGCAAGGTGAGCCCCTCGCACCGCTCGCCCGCCCACGCGATCTGGGCGAGTGCCGTGCTCGCCATCATGGCAACGCTCTATGGCAACGTATTCGTGGTGCTCTCCACGGGTTCGGCGGTGTTCATCTACGCGAGCTACGCCATGCCGATCGCGGCGGGGCTGTTCTCCGAAGGGCGCGGCTGGACACGCAAGGGCCCCTTCAACCTGGGCTCGTGGTCACGGCCGGTGTCGGCGCTGGCCTTGCTCGGGTCCGTAGCGCTGGTGGTGGTGGGCGTGCAGCCACCGAACGAGAAAGTGGGCTATCTGATGGCTGCAGGGCTCGCGGTGATGGCGGTGTTCTGGTGGACGCTGGAGCGCAAGCGCTTCATGGGGCCACCCTCCTCTGCCGAGTCCATCCGGGCACGCCAGACAGCCATCGCTGCGGCAGAAAAAGCGGTCGGCGAGCGCGGCTGAGACAGGAGCACGGGCATGAGTATCAGCACCTTCGGTTTTCCCACGCCCATCGTCTTCGGCGCCGGGGCACGTCATCAGGTAGCCGGGCACCTGCGCGA
>JBILEG010000519.1:0-2703 GCA_044352225.1 Pseudomonadales bacterium
CGCTCGTGGCTGGCAGTGTGCCTGCTCGCTGCCGCCGCAGCCTGCTCGCCACCCGATGAACAAACGCCCCTGAGTGATCCCCCCGCATTCAGTGCCATCGATGCGGCGGGCACTCCCGTCGATCTGGCTTCGCTACGCGGCAGTGTGGTGTTGCTCAACGTCTGGGCTACCTGGTGCAAGCCCTGCCGTCAGGAGATTCCCTATCTCTCGGAACTGCAGTCACGTGAGGGAGCGCGCGGGCTCAGGGTGGTGGGCGTCAGCGTGGACACCGCAGCGGATCGCGAGGCGGTGCTGGCCTCCGCACCGCGGCTCGGCATCCGCTACACCCTCTGGCTCGATCCGCACGCGCGAGTCGCAGCCCTGATGCAGACCACCGCCGTGCCCGCCTCGGTTCTCATCGGCCGCAATGGTGCTGTGCGCTGGCGTCACATGGGCGTGCTGCGGGAAGACACGCCGGGATTCGCGCAGGCGTTGGCCCGGGCACTCGAGGAGCGTTGAACCGCGCGAAGCCGGGCGACATGTTTGACTGTCACCGCGCGCATCCCTAGCCTGACATGCGCAGCCGCTTTGCCTTCCATAAGAACAGGAGACCCTCATGATTCCGAGCCTGAACACCCTGCGCCTGGCGCGTGCCCTTCTGTGTGTCGCTGCACTGCTGCCGGTGCAGGCCCTCGCCGGCCCCACTGACCCCGTCACCGTCACGCGCCCGCCGGAGGGGCAGGGGCCTGCGTTTGTGCCGGGCACACGTCTGGCAGGCAACCTGCCGAAGAATGCCTACGTCGAAGAGGAGTTCTTCGTTTCCGGCGCCTCCACGCTCTTCAACTACGCGAACAACCCGCCGCGCGGCCACACCGACATCACGCCGGTGCAAACGGGGGTGCCCTACCGCACGCGTCTGATCGTCCGAAGACCGGCCGACCCGGCCGTGTTCGACGGGAACGTGGTGGTGGAGTGGTGGAACTCCACGGCGGGCTTCGACACGGCGCCCGCCTGGGATCCCTCTGCAGAGTTCTTCGCCAAGCGGGGCACGATCTACGTCGGCGTCACCAACAGCACCACCTCCATCGATTTCCTGAAGGGCGGCTGCCGCGTGTTCGGGATCACGCCACCACGTTGCGGCACGCGCTACAACAGCCTCTCGCTACCGGAAAACGGGCTCGCCTTCGAGATGATGAGCCAGATCTCGGCCATGCTCCGCAGCGCCGCCGGCGAGGCCATCATTCCCGCCGCCTACCGCGTGCAGAAGCTCTTCCATGTCGGGGAATCCCAGCAGGCCGGCTCGCTCGTGACCTATGCCAGTGCCTTCCACCTGCCACGCGTGAACGATGGCTACTTCATCCAGTCCGGCATCAATCCCCGGCCCATCAATTTCGGTCCGCGCTGCGACGAGGCAGGCGCTCCGGCATTCCCCGCCTGCACGCCGCGCCTGCCGTTGCCGCAGGGCAGGGTCCGCGCCGATTTGCCCGTCCCCGTCTACCAGGTGGTCACGCAGACCGACTACGAGACGCTCGGTTTCGGGATTGATGGGCGCCAGCCCGACAAGCCCAACTTCCGCTATTACGAAGTGGCCGGTGGTGGGCACAACACCGTGCATCGCGACATCGAGATCATCCCCGCGGGATTGCTCGGGCCGAAGCCGGTGTATCTCGAGGATCTTTGCGCGAACGAGCTGAACACCACCGCCGACGGGCCCGTGCACGTGTCCTACGTCTTCAATGCGCTGTGGCAGCGCCTGTTCAGGCAATCACTGAACGGTGCTCCGCCGCCCAAGGGCCGTTGGATGTACCAGACGGGCGGCACGCTCTGGCGTGACAAGAACGGCAATGTCATCGGCGGCATCCGTCTGCCCGCGGTCGAGGTGCCGCTTGCCCGCTTCGATTCCACCAATGTCGCGGATCCGGCCCTTTCGCCGCTCCTGCGCAACATCGGCAACCTGGCCTGCCGGCTGAGCGGCTCGGTGGTGCCCTTCGGGCCGGAAACTGTCAGCAGCCTCTACACGAGCAAGGACGATTACCTGCGAAAGGTCGAGGCCAGCACCGAGCGCCTGCTCGCGCAGCAGTTCCTGCTCCGCGCGGATGCCGCGAAGATCCTGGCGCAGGCACGGCGGGTGCAGTTGCCCTGAGGTGCGCGCTGCGGTCGTGGCCCCTCGCCTTGCAGGCCTGCCGTTCGGGCCTGTGATCGCGTGGCTCGCGCTCGTGCTTGCCTTCGTGCTGCCCGCCGTTCTCAGCTGGCAGCGCTGGACCGATCCGCTGGTGGACGTTGGCCGCCAGCCCTACGTCGCGTGGCGCATTCTCGAAGGCGATCGGCTGTACCTCGACATCGCCCATGTGTTCGGGCCGCTTGCGGCCCATGTGCAGGCGGCTGCGATGGCGCTGTCCGGCGTGTC
Organism: Pseudomonadales bacterium; assembly: GCA_044352225.1. Classification (GTDB taxonomy): domain Bacteria; phylum Pseudomonadota; class Gammaproteobacteria; order Pseudomonadales; family UBA5518; genus UBA5518. The sequence goes on from JBILEG010000519.1 coordinate 2,387, forward strand.
GCTTGCGAGTCTTGCGGGTTTCCACCTCTTCCTGATCGCCTGCTTCGCGCTGCAGCTGCGGGGGTTTTTCGGATGGCTCGGCGGCGCGTGCGCGGGTGTTGGCGCTGCCATGTCGTTCTTGCTGCTCTGCGCGTTTCCGCAGTACATCTTCCAGGCCAACTACAACTTCGTCACACCGTACTCGGCCGATCTGGTCTACGGGCTGATGCTCGCGATGCTCTGCCTCTCGCTGGTGCTGCGGTGCGGTGCCGGTACTGCGGCGCCGTGGCGATGGGTGGCAGCAGGCGCGTGTCTGGGGCTGGTGGTGCTCGGCAAGC
>JBILEG010000520.1:0-2697 GCA_044352225.1 Pseudomonadales bacterium
TGCCGCTGGCACATCCACCGGTGGCATGACCAACAAACGCTGGGGGCGCGTGGGGGATTCGCCCATCCTCGGCGCCGGCACCTGGGCCGACAACCGCTCGGTGGCGGTCTCGGCCACCGGCACGGGCGAGATGTTCATCCGCAGCGCAGCCGCCCACCAGGTGGCATCACGCGTGATGTACGCGAAGGAATCGCCCTCCGCTGCCGCCACGCACACGCTGGAAGAAATTGCCGCCATCGCGGGCGACGGCGGCCTGATCGTGCTCGACGCCACTGGCGGCTATGCGATGGAGTTCAACACCGAGGGCATGTACCGCGGCACCATCGGCGCCGACGGCATTCCGCAGGTGGGGATCTACAAGGAAAAGGAAAAGCCCGCGCCCTGAGATGCCTCAGCCACCGCTCATCGCGGCGGCACGCATCATCGCGCGGGCCTTGCTGAGCGTTTCTTCCCACTCGAGCTCGGGCACCGAATCGGCCACTACGCCGGCACCGGCCTGCACGTGCAACAAGCCGTCCTTGATGACGGCGGTACGGATGGCGATGGCCGTGTCCATCTCGCCCTGCCAGGAGACGTAGCCCACCGCACCGCCGTAGATGCCGCGCCGCGAGGGCTCAAGCGAATCGATGATTTCCATGGCCCGGATCTTGGGCGCGCCCGAGAGCGTGCCTGCCGGCAGCGTGGCGCGCAGCACGTCCATGGGTCCGAGCCCCGCGCGCAGCCGCCCCGTCACGTTCGACACGATGTGCATCACATGCGAGTAGCGCTCCACGATCATGCGCTCGGTGACGCGCACGGAACCTGTCTCGGCAACACGGCCGACATCGTTTCGGCCCAGATCGATCAGCATCAGGTGCTCGGCGATTTCCTTGGGATCCGCGAGCAACTCTGCCTCGAGTGCGGCGTCTTCCTCGGGCGTGGTGCCGCGGCGGCGCGTGCCCGCGATGGGACGCACTGTCACCTCACCTGCCGCCAGACGCACGAGAATCTCGGGCGAGGAGCCCACGATCTGGAACTCGCCCATGTCGAGGAAAAAAAGATACGGCGAGGGGTTCAGATGGCGCAGCGCGCGGTAGAGATCGATCGGGTCCCCGCTGAAAGGCGCGCTCAGGCGCTGCGAAGGCACCACCTGCATCACGTCCCCGGCAAGGATGTACTCGCGGATGCCGTGCACCGCATCGAGGAAACGCTCGCGCCCGAACTCCGAAACAAAGGCAGCCTCCACAGCGCGGGCGCGCGGGCTGTCGGAGGATGCGGCCGACAAATCGATGCTGCCCTGGCGTGGCGCGGGCTCTTCGAGGCGGCGCTGCATGGCATCGAGCCGCGCCGTACCGTGGGCCTCGGCGTCGGGTACGCGCGGGTCAACCATGCACACGAGCAGGATGGCGCCGGCCAGGTTGTCGAAGACCAGGAATTCCTCGCAGGCGAGCAACAGGATGTCGGGCGTGCCCAGACGGTCGGGCGGGGCGCTGCCAGCCAGACGGTGCTCGACGTAACGCGCGCAGTCGTAGCCGAAAAACCCCACCAGTCCGCCCGCGAACATCCCGAGCGCAGGATGCGTGTACACACGCTCGCGGCGCACATAGCCGTCGACGAAGGCGAGCGGATCCACACTCTCGTGGCGCTCGATCTCCTCCGGCCCGAGCAGCACACGCACGGTGTGACCGCGCGCTTCGATGCGCCGCGCGCAGGGCAGGCCGATGATCGAATAGCGCCCCCATTTCTCGCCGCCCTGCACGGACTCGAGCAGGAAACTGCCCATGCCCGCAAAGCGCAGGTAAGCGCCGAGTGGTGTGTCGAGATCGGCCAGCAGACGGCGCAGCAGCGGAACGCGCGTGTAGCCCTGCAGCGCCAGCGCCCCGAGCGAGGGAACCGTCACGCCCGCGCCCCGCGCGATGCAGGTGAGCGCAAGCTCATGCGGACGCAGCGGCCAGGGCGAGTTGCTGACGCATCGCGGCGATGACCTCGGCGTAGTCGGGCGCTCCGAAAATGGCCGAGCCCGCCACGAAGGTATCCGCGCCTGCCTCGGCGATGGCACGGATGTTCCCCGTGCCCACGCCACCGTCCACCTCGAGCCGGATCGGCAGGCCGCTCTCATCGATCATGCGTCGCGCCTCGCGCAGCTTCACCAGCGTGGAGGGAATGAATTTCTGGCCGCCGAAGCCGGGGTTCACCGACATGAGCAGGATGAAATCGAGCTTGTCCATCACGTAGCGCGCGGCCTCGAGCCCCGTCGCCGGGTTGAAGACGAGACCTGCCTTGCAGCCCCGCTCGCGGATCAGCGAGAGCGTGCGATCCACGTGGTGGCTCGCCTCGGGGTGGAAGCTGATCCAGCTCGCGCCCGCATCGGCAAAGGCGATGGCGAGTTCGTCGACAGGCGTCACCATCAGGTGGACGTCGATGGGCGCGGTGATGCCGTGGTGGCGCAGCGCGCGGCAGACCATCGGCCCGATGGTGAGGTTGGGGACATAGTGGTTGTCCATCACATCGAAGTGCACCACATCGGCGCCGGCACGGAGCACGGCATTCACTTCGTCACCGAGCTTCGCGAAATCCGCGGAGAGGATCGAAGGCGCAATCAGGAAATCGGACATGGGTGCATCCTGTGGAGCGGGCGGGGCATGTGCCGATTGTAGTGTCAGGCGCAAGGCCGGCGCGACCGGGCCGCGGCTATACTCGCGGGATGAAACCCCAGGC
>JBILEG010000521.1:0-2688 GCA_044352225.1 Pseudomonadales bacterium
CAACGCTACGTTGGCGGGTATCGATAACGAAATCGAGGACTTCTTCCGACAGATAGAGCATCCCGGCGCGCGTTCCAAGCGGTTCCTCTGTGAAGCGCGCTACGAGCAGGAGATGTGGGAGATAGAGGTGGAACTCGGGGCAATGCCGGCATTCGACGCCATGCGCGACCTCCCGGTGCTTCGGCAGCGGTTCGACGTCAAGCACCTGGACACCTTCGCCACGCAACAGCAGGGCGCCCCGATCGAGGTGGTTAGCTGGCGAGGCGAAGCCAGGATCGCACGGCACAAGCCGGCGTTGACACGCCCTGGCCCGGTAGAGGCCGGTGATAGCCTGCCGGAATCACGACGCCACGCTTGGTTTGGCGACCGGACACTTGATACCCCGGTTTACCGGGGCGCAACACTGGCAGCAGGACGGCGCATTTCTGGTCCGGCGATCCTCTCGGAAGAAACTACTACGCTTGTACTGATACCCGGTTCTTCGGCGCAGGTCAGGAAGTCCCATTACCTGATCGACGTGGGCGAGGGCTGACTCAACGCCGCCAGCACGGTGACAGCGGGAGGGACGTAATGCCGGGGAACTGGGCATTGGGACGTCTCGGCACGTCGGAGACGGCAAGTTGAAGTTCCTCCCAGAACTCGCCCATGGCCTGCAACACGAGGTCCAGCTCTACGCGGGCGAGGCAGGCGCCTAGGCAGAAATGCCTGCCTCCGCCAAAAGCGAGGTGGGGGTTCGCCACACGATCGGGGACAACAGACTCGGGATCCGTGAATACCGCAGGGTCCCGGTTCGCCGCGCCCAGGTGCAGGAAAACCGTGGTGCCGGCGGGTAGGTCACGTCCGTGCAGTTCCCGGGCCTCGCCCAGCACCCGGAAATGCGCACGCACCGGGGTCTCCCAGCGCAACATCTCTTCGGCAAGCAGCCGGCGCGGCGTCTGGCCGCTACGCATCAGCACGAGTAGCGAGGGATCCCTCGCCGCGCAGAGCGCCGTGGCAGAGAGCGTGGACGCCGTGGTCTCGAAACCCGCGGTGAGCAGGCCGCGGAGCGCGGCAACCAGTTCGTCGATCCAGACGGGGTCATCGTTCTCGAGGGCGAACGCCGATACAAGGTCGTCGCGCGGATCGCGTAAGCGCTCCTCCAGAAGCTGGGTAAAGTATCCGATGAAGTTTCCGCTCGCCCTGTCGACACGCTGAAGCGTCGCGGAGTCGATAGCGTTCGGCTGGAAGATACGGAGGAAATCCGGCGTCCACGATTCCAGCATGGGCCAGTCGGTTTCCGGCACGCCGAGCACGGCGCAGATCACGCGCATCGGGATGGGCAGGGCCACATCGCGCGCGAAATCGATCGCACCACGTCCATGAATCGCACCAAAGACAGAATCGACGATCCCGGAAACCAGCGGCCGGAGCTGCTCAGCGCGTTTATGAGTGAAGGCCACGGCGAGCTTTCGTCGAACCCGGGTGTGCTCGGGAGGGTCCATCATGGAGAGGCTGGAACGCCACATCCGCGCAGCCGGTCCGTCGCGCAGCGCACGCGGACATGTTTCGCCCTCACCACGCATCCGGGAGCCGGGGTCGTCCAGAACGGATTTGACGTCTTCGTGGCGGCTCAGCAGCCAGACGGTCTGCGGACCGAGGGTGGCGGCGACGAGTGGCTTGTCCCTGCGCAAGCCCGCGAGCACCTCCCATGGGTAACGGGCCAAGGCAGGGTCCGCGAGATCCAGCTCTGGTTTCTCGGCGATCGAAATGGCGCGCATCCTCAGGCGGCCCAGTTGTCGCAGTTGAGCAGGGTGGCGCTGAGCCCCGAGATGCCGTACTCCAGCCGGCCCACGGCGCCGGGATGCGCGGCCACCACACGCGCGATGCAGTCCCCTGGAGAACCATCGGCGAGTGCATCGCCGAGACAGGCCCATTCGACAACCATCAGCCAATTGCCCTGTTTCGAGGGAAACAAAGGATGCTTGCCACTTTGGCAAGCGAGCCTTGCGCGCAGGGCGCCGCGCACACCGATCAACGACGGCCCCTCTACCTCGCGGAACCATGCTCGGAACCCGGCGACGCGCGCCTCATCCACGTCAAGGCGGAGGGTGGAGACCACCGGAGCACAGACCGCGCCGCCACGGCGAGGGTCCGGGCCCTCGCTGAGGGCGGATGCCGGGATGCCGGCGACCTCAAGCTGCGCGTAGACCGTATTGGAGTGGTTGCTGATCTTGAGCAGGACCTCCTGCGCGAGCTGCGTGTCATGCTCGCGTACAGCGGCATAAGCCGGGGAGGAGAAAATCCCGATATCGGGGATTTCGTAGACATTGCAGATGAACGGCCCTCCAACGCGTGCGTGGTAAGCATTGCAACTGTGGAAACCGGTACCGATCAGGTCGGGCCGATGCCGCGTGTCGTACCACCTCACGAACTCGGACGGGTAGTCTGTCTCGACATCCATTCGAACGACATTGAGCAGCGGTAGCACGGGGATACCTCGGGGCTGTGTCAGGTGTTTGGCACCACAGTCTCCCGTGCGGGCCAGGCGACCACGGCACCGAAGTCACCAGGGTTGACCATCGCAGGCGAGGTTCGCGCGAGCATGAGGATCGCACCTTCTTCTGACGCAGAGAACTCCTCGACACGCTCGCCAGTGGCGGGATTCACCAGCCAGGCAACCGGTCCAGAGGGGATCGGCTGCCCGACCCG
>JBILEG010000522.1:0-2680 GCA_044352225.1 Pseudomonadales bacterium
GATGGCAAGAAAGTGTCGATGGCAGACCTGATCGTGCTGGCAGGTGATGCCGCCATCGAGCAGGCCGCGAAGAGCGGTGGTGTCGATCTCCAACTGCCCTTCACGCCGGGTCGTACCGACGCCTCTGCGAAGCAGACCGATGTGGCGTCCTTCGCAGCACTCGAGCCTGCGGCAGACGGCTTCCGTAACTGGTTCGGCAAGGATGCGGCCATGTCGCCTGCAGAAATGCTGGTCGACAAGGCCAACCTGCTGACGCTCACGGTGCCCGAGATGACCGCGCTCGTGGGCGGCATGCGCGCGCTGAACGCCAACGCGGGCGGTGCGGCGCACGGTGTGCTCACCAGCAAGCCGGGTACCTTGAGCAACGACTTCTTCGTGAACCTGCTCGACATGTCCACCGCGTGGAGCAAGTCGGCAAGCGAAGAGGGCGTCTACGAGGGCAAAGACCGCAAGACCGGTGCCGCGAAGTGGACGGCAACGCCTGTGGATCTGGCCTTCGGCTCCAACTCGGAGCTGCGCGCCGTGGCCGAGGTCTATGCCTCTGCCGGTGGTCAGGAGCGTTTCGTGAAGGAGTTCGCGCAGGCTTGGACCAAGGTGATGAACCTGGATCGTTTCGATCTGCGTTGATCCTGTTCCGCCCGGTCGGTATGTCGAGACGGGCGGATTTTTTCAGGGGTGTCTGCCGCAAGGCAGGCGCCCTTTTTTATGCCTGCCTTCTCAGGCTTTCCCCCGCAGGACAGAAGCGATCGCCTCTGCGCAACTCGCCCTGATCCGTGCGCCCACTTCCTCGAAACAGGCTCTGAGTGTTGCATCGCCCTCGTGCAAATAAAGCCCGCGGTTGATTTCGACCATCACAGCAGAGACACGCGCGTCCCGACGATACCTGCTCGCCGGCACCAGAGCGCCTTGGAAAGGCTGATTCAATGCCACGCTCCAGCCCTGGCGGCTGAACGCGGAGACGAAGGCGCGGGCCGTGGCCTCGCTGGTGTGGAAGTCATCCGTTCCGATGCAGATGTCCGGGCGAATGCTCGCAGGATCGCGCTGCTCGTAGGGCAGGGGCTCTGCGGGAAAGCTGTGGCAGTCGAGCACCAGGCATCGGTCATGGCGCTCCAGCGCTGAACACACAGCCTTTTCCAGCGCCAGATGGTGCGGGTGATACCACTCGCGCATGAGCGACGAGCACTCTTCCTCCGTGAGCTGCCGACGCAAGGGCGCAAGGGAAGAGGTCTTCCGGTAAATGGCACCCATCCCGCGCGCCGCCATCGGTTCCCGCGCGTCGTCGGCGAATCTCTCGACGTCCACGACCAGCCGGCTGACGCGGGCCCGCACCACCGTGCCTGCGTGAGCATCCGCACAGAAGAGCGCATGGGTGAGGTGATCTGTCATGCGACAGAGTTCCAGCTGCAGCTCCTCGTCCGTGAGCAGGAACTGCGCGCGCACTTCGGCGGGTATGAGCGTTGAATCGTGAGGCAGGTGGAAGATCACCCATGGCGGTACATCCTTCGCCGGTTCCGCTAACGGACATCGCGCGGAGATCTCCGCGCTGTGTCGCCTGAGCGAGTCTGCTTCCTGCGTGCTCATGCGCTGACGAACGAAAACTCCACGTGTTCGCCGGATTGCGTGAGGGCAACGGCCTGACCGATCGGGTCGGCCTCGAGCATCCGTTGGCGTACAGCCTCGGCGTCTCTGCAGCGCGCGATGAAGCGCCTGCCCGAGGAGGCAAGCCGGCCGATGATCGCGCCGTGGGTGCCGGGCAATATGGCAAAGGACTCGATGATGCCGCTCCCTGTGGGCGAGGGCTCGAACAGCGGTGCTGGGTCTTGCACCAGCGTGAGTGGTGACTCGCTGCCCGCAAGACCTTCGCCATTGCGCGGCGCAACACTGCTGTAAATGCCGACGGCGTGTCGTGAGAGATAGCCACCATTGGTGCCCACGAGCCCGATGCGATCGGGACGCTCCCGCAGTGCTTCGACCATCGATGCGATGGCATGCATGGAATAGTTGTTTCCCGGCCCGCCGAAAAACGGCAGGCCGCCGGTGACGGTCAGCGGCCGTGGATCCTCATGCGTGATGCCCATGGCTTCCAGTGCCAGCGAGACGACGATGGGAAAGCAGCTGTAGAGATCGAAATGGCTGAGCGCTGCTTCGCTGATGCCGGCGCGCTCCAGCGCCTTCAGATAGGTGTGCCGAAGCATCGGCGAGTCCGCCAGATCGGGGCGCTCGAGCAAGGGCCGCTCGAGCCCCTGCGCGTGGCTCAGCGGGTATATCCAGCGCTGTTCCGGAATGCCGAGCTGTCGCGCCAGACCCGCCGATGCCAGCACCACCGCTGCGCCCTGGTTGACGCCATCCTTCGCCACCATCCACTTGGTGTAAGGCTCCGATACCAGGCGATTGTCCCGGGTGACGGCGCTGATCCCGGCCGCGGAAAGCGCTTCGCGGTGGGTTGCATAGGGGTTGCCCACGGCCACGGTGTTGAACCGCTCGAGCAGTTTGCCCATTCCGGCCGCGTAGTCTGCGGATGTCTGACCGGAGACGTGGCGGCGACGGTTTTCGAAGAGCGGATACACCCACAGCGGCATCTCCATGCCGTGCGCTTCCAGCTCTGCCGAGAGCAGGTCGCTGGTGCCCTTGCCGCGATCCTCGCACTGTCCACCCACGCGTTCCGACCAGTCGATGCTGC
>JBILEG010000523.1:0-2666 GCA_044352225.1 Pseudomonadales bacterium
CGAGGGCCGCGCCCAGCCGATGCGCTCGCGCCAGAGCGAACTGCGTGACCGTTATCGACCGCGCCAGTAAGCCGCCGCGGGCCTTGAGATTCAGGAACTCGCGCCGCGTGCGGGGCCTGAGGGTAGCGAAGTCGGGATCGGGGTTTTCACGATAGTTCTCGCGCGCCCCGCGATCGCGTCCTTGGCGAGGTGCTGTTGCCCTACCGCGCGCGGCACCGGGTAGATTTCAGGGCATTCAGCCCGAACACCTTCGCGCGGAGCGACGGAGTCAGCGCCGGGTAGCCGTGCCGGTCGCGCAGCTGCGCGCCGATCCGGAAGCTGCGGAAGGCCTGGATCTGGTCTTGTGGCGAGCCGGACCAGATCGAGTCCAGCCCGAGCCGAATGATCGTGGTGCGGTCGACCGCCGAGGCTCTACGGGAGCTCGTGGCGTCTCACGACACTGGCCGTGACGTTGGGAATTTCACGCAGCGGCTCTACCGTCTCGAAAACGCGCCGATAGCTGATGCGCTTGAACTTCCATTCGCCGGCCACCTTTTCGCACAAGTCTTCGTACACCGCACTTCCATTGAAGACCTGCCGATCGGTGATGTTGACGAACGTGTCCAGGAGATACCATCGGCTTCTAGCCGAACCGGGTCCCAGCAAATCGATCTGAGGGTGGTGCCCGGTGTGCGAGGACAAAACTTCGGAACTGAATGCTTTTTTATTCGAGGCAATGAAATCCTCAACGTTGTCGAAAAGCAGGTGATAGGCGCCGCCCTTAAGATCTACCTCGACATTTGCCAGACACAACTCCCGGTGGCCGTCGAAGTCACCTCGATCGATGCATTCGAGATAGCGATACTTGAGCCGCTTGATTTTCTCGATGTCGTCCCAGGCATCCAGACGTCGTTTCAACTCATCGTAGCTCGATGACATGGCATCCCCGGTATTCACCGCTTCAAGCTCCTGAAGCCTATCAGAAGTCCTACCCTCGCCGTCACGGTACGAGCCGCGCGCCTATTGACGAATGGTCGACGAGGTGCAGGTACAGCAGGCCCAGCGCAGACAGCGACTGGGCCGATGGCGGCCACCGTGGCGCCTGCGATCTCCAGCGCCAGACGGTTGCGACCGTCGTTGCTGCCGCCGTAATCGTCGGTGCGCAGGTTGACCAGCGGGTTGAGGAACTGCTCGATCAGATAGCCGTTGGCGCCATGCTGAATCCATTCCCGCACCGCGCGCGTCCAATCCGGTAAGAGGGGCAAACCCTGCTCCTCGCCCCACACCTACCGGAGACCCGACATGATGTCCCGCGCCCTTCTTGCCGCCGCCATTCTGCTAATCGCACCGGAGGCCTTGGCCAATGGCCCCTGCAAGCGCCTTGACCACGACTTCGATGCCGCCGGCATACAGCGCCTCGCGCTCGAGGTGCACGTGGGCGAGTTCGCCGTGGAGGCGGGCGATGCCTCAAAGATCCAGCTGCAACTCGAGGTCTGCCCGCGTGACGGCTGGATGGACGGCCCCGAGTCCGTCGAGAAAGCCGAGCTCGACGTGCAGCAGGACGCAGGCTCCCTGCATCTCTCCGTGGTCGATGACGAGTACAAGGAAAAGTGGACCCTTCGCGTGCCGGCCGCGCTCGCCGTCGGCCTCGAGATGGGCATTGGCGAGGCGGTGTTCAAAGGCCTGAAAGGCGATATCAAAGCTGAGCTCGGGATCGGCGAACTGAAGGTCCAGGGCGCCGCTGCGGACTATGGGAGTGTCTCGGGCCAGGTGGGCGTGGGCGATTTCACGCTGCGCGCGAAGGGCGGCTCGAGCAAGGAGAGCCGGGCGCTGGTGAGCAAGGAGTCGCAGTGGACGGGAGCGGGGGCTGCGAAGATTGAGGCGGAGGTGGGGATCGGGGAGGCGGTGGTGGGGTTGGAGTGAGGTTGGTTGTGGGCGGTGGACTGCGCCTGCCGCCGATCTGCCGGGGGAGTTGCAGCACCGCCGCTGTGTCAGGTTAGACTTGACACAGCGGATCGCTCGGCGGTGTTCCTTGCATGATCAAAAGCTTCAGGAACAAGGAGCTTGCGGCGCTCTGGGAAGGGAGCAGAACCCGCATCGATCGCCGGTTACACAAGAGGATTCTCGAGCGTCTGGACGCCCTCGATTCCGCGGCAAGGGCTGAAGACATGAACGTGCCCGGGTTCGATTTTCATCCACTGAAAGGATTCGATCCGGTGCGTTTTACGGTCCACGTCAACGGCCCTTGGTGCATCACATTCGAGTTTGCAGCCGGCGATGCCCGACGCGTGGACTTCGAGCAGTACCACTGAAGAGGTGAGTCATGACCGCCATCAGCGCACGTCGCAATCCCAACCGTCGCCCGACGCACCCGGGTGTACTTCTCAACGACACCATCCTGCCGTCGCTTGGCCGCCCGAAGGCCGAGATCGCCCGCCTGCTCGGCATGTCCCGGCAGTCGCTCTACGCGATTCTTGCCGGATCGCAGCCCGTCTCACCCGCCACTGCCGTGAAGCTCGGCAAGCTCTGCGGCAACGGGCCTGCGTTGTGGATGAACATGCAGGCGGCGTATGACCTGTGGGGTGCCGAACGTGAAGTGGATGTGTCCGGGATTCCGACGTTGAAGTCGGCGTGATCTCGATGTCGCGGGCGTGGCCCGCTCCGACCACCCCGGGACCCCCCGGTTG
>JBILEG010000524.1:0-2655 GCA_044352225.1 Pseudomonadales bacterium
GCTGGACGACAGTTTCACCACCTGCTCCGGACGCACGGTGGCGCTCAGGATCTTCGTCGAGCCCAAGGACCTCGGCAAATGCGCCTTCGGCATGGACGCGCTCAAGCAGTCGATGCGCTGGGACGAAGAGGTCTACGGGCGCGAGTACGACCTCGATATCTTCATGATCGTTGCGGTCGATGACTTCAACATGGGCGCCATGGAAAACAAGGGGCTGAACGTCTTCAACACCTCTTGCGTGCTGGCACACCCGGACATCACCACCGACGCGGGATTCCTGCGCATCGCCGGCATCGTGGCGCACGAGTACTTCCACAACTGGTCGGGGAACCGCGTCACCTGCAGGGACTGGTTCCAGTTGAGCCTCAAGGAAGGTTTCACGGTCTTCCGCGACGCGCAGTTCTCCGCCGATACAGGCGCCAGCGTGGTGCGCCGCATCGAGAACGTGGCCCTGCTGCGCACGGCACAGTTTGCCGAGGACGGCGGCCCTATGGCGCATCCCGTGCGTCCCGATTCCTATCTCGAGATCAACAATTTCTACACGCTCACGGTCTACGAGAAAGGCGCGGAACTGGTGCGCATGATCCGCGAACTCGTGGGCACTGAGGCCTTCCGCCGCGGTTCGGATCTCTACTTCGCGCGCCACGACGGGCAGGCCGTGACCACCGAGGATTTCGTGCGCGCAATGGAAGATGCCAGCGGCCGTGACCTCGGACAGTTCCGCCTCTGGTACACGCAGGCGGGCACGCCGCAATTGCTGTTCCGTGACGAGTACGACGAGGCTACCTCCACCTATCGACTGCACGTCGCGCAATCCTGTCCGCCCACGCCCGGTCAGCCGCAAAAGGACCCCATGCATATTCCTGTGCGTCTGGGTCTGATCGGCAGTTCGGGTGAACTGACCTTCACGGATGCCGGGAGCGCGAAGGCCACCGAGCATGTGCTGGAGTTGCGTGACGCAGAAACCACATTCGCTTTCACCGGCATACCGGAGCGTCCGGTGCCCAGCCTGCTGCGCGGTTTTTCCGCGCCGGTGAAGGCGCGTTTCGATTACAGCAGCGCGGATCTCGAGCGGCTGATGCGCCTCGACACTGACGGCTTTGCGCGTTGGGACGCAGGTCAGACCCTGGCGCTGCGGGTGCTGCAATCCCGGATGGCGGGGCAGGGCGGCGAGGATCCCGATTCCGGGCTGCAGAGCGCGTTCCGCGCGCTGTTGCTGGATACCTCCGCTGATCCGGCCACGGTGGCGCAGATGCTGGTGCTGCCAGCGGAAACCTACCTCGGTGAACTCGCCGAGATCATCGATCCGCTGGCCATTCATGCGGCGCGCCAGAGCGAGCGTCGTGCGCTCGCGCACAGCCTGAAAGCGGAATTTCTGGGCTGTTACAGCCGCTTGGCGCCCGAGGCTGATTACCGTGTGGATCCGGTACAGGTTGGCCGCAGGAGCCTGCGTAACGCGTGTGCCCATTATCTTTCGCTGCTGGGCGATGCGCAGTGTCGCGCCTTGCTGCGGGAGCAGTATCACGCTGCCCTGAACATGACCGACCGACTGGCAGCCCTCACAGCGCTGGTGCAAGGCGACCCCGATCCGCAGGCGAGCGGCGCGACCGCGCTCCTGCAGGATTTCGAAGCGCGCTGGCGCCACGAGGCGCTCGCTCTCAACCTGTGGTTCAGCGTGCAGGCGCAGCGCCCCCATGCGGGTGCGCTGGAGGATGTGCGTGCCCTGCTCGGGCACCGTGATTTCGAGTTGCGCAACCCCAATCGGGTGCGCGCCCTGATCGGTGCCTTCTGCAGCGGCAACGCGCCCGGCTTCCATCGTGCGGACGGTGCCGGTTACCGTTTCCTCGGTGAGCAGGTGAAGGTGCTCGACCCCATGAACCCGCAGGTGGCGGCGCGCCTTCTCGCGCCGCTCACACGCTGGCGCCGCCACGCACCGCTGCACGCCGATGGCATGCGCGCCGTCCTCGAGTCCTTGCGCGCCTTGCCCTCGTTGTCACCCGATTGTTTCGAGGTGGTGAACAAGAGCCTCGCGGTGCCCGGAGGCTGAGGTGCCGAACCCCTTCAGCCACCACGACCGCAGGGCAGCGCCCCGGCGCCGCTTGGGGCTCGAGATGGGCGCGGACTCCGCGCTGCCCCGGCTCACCGGGCGGATTCTCTTCGCGGCCGGTGTGGTGGTGCTGGTGACGGTCACGGCCACCATCGGATTTCATGAGGCGGGCGACCGGCAGGCCTCCTGGTCGGATGCGCTCTACATGGCGCTCATCACGATTTCCACCGTGGGCTACGGCGAAGTGGTGCCCCTCGACAGCACCGGCGAGCGGGTTTTCGCGGGCCTGGTGGCCTTCGGCGGTTTCGGGGCGCTCACGTTCCTCTTCACCAGCCTGTCGGTCTTCTTCCTCGAGAAAGACCTGGACCAGACACTCCGGAGACGTCGCATGGAAAACCGTATCCGCAAGCTGCGCGGGCACTACATCGTCTGTGGTTTTGGGCGCGTGGGCCGCAATACCGCCTACGAGTTGCAGGTCACCGGTCGCAAGTTCGTGGCGATCGATGCCAATCCGGCCCGCTTCGACGAGCACCGCGACAGCTTCAGCGACCTGCTGTTCCTGCATGGCGACGCCTCGGACGACGCCTTGCTGGAATCGGCGGACATCA
>JBILEG010000526.1:0-2647 GCA_044352225.1 Pseudomonadales bacterium
GCAGCAAGGAGAGTAGCGTGAAACGGGCACTTGGCGAAGAAACCCGGGTTCGGCAATGCCCTCATGCTGATCACGCCCCGATGCGGGTGATCTCCCGCGATTCGCTCTGCTACGATACGGCCTCTTCGCACCCCACCCCCCGCAGCACACAGGAGCAGCACCCCATGACGATCAAGGTCGGCGATCGCATTCCCGAAGCAACCCTCAAGACCATGGGCGCCAAAGGCCCGGAAGGCATCGACACTGCCACCCTGTTCAGCGGCAAGAAAGTCGTGCTGTTCGCCGTTCCTGGCGCCTTCACCCCCACCTGCAGCGCGGCGCACCTGCCAGGCTACGTGGCACAGGCCGACACCATGAAAGCGAAGGGCGTGGACACCATCGCCTGCATGTCCGTGAACGATGCCTTCGTGATGGGCGCCTGGGGCAAGGCCCAGAACGCAGAGGAAATCCTCATGCTGGCCGACGGCAACGCCGACTTCACCAAGGCCCTCGGCCTGGTGCTCGACGCGACCGGCTTCGGCATGGGCATCCGCTCGCAGCGCTTCGCGATGGTCGTGGAAGACGGCGTCGTGAAGCACCTCGCAGTGGAATCCGGCCCGGGGCTCGATGTCTCGGCCGCCGAAAAAGTCATGTCGGTACTCTGAGGAGGCCGCCCGCATGGCAGATCCCGTACGTGCAGGCTCGGCTCCCATAGGCGTCGAAGTCGAAGCAGGCAAGAGCTACTGGTGGTGCAGCTGCGGCAAGTCCGCGAAGCAGCCCTTCTGCGACGGCTCACACAAGGGCACGGACTTCACACCGATGAAGTACGACGCCCCCGAGACGCGCAAAGCCTACTTCTGCACCTGCAAGGCTACCGGCAACTCGCCGCTCTGCGATGGCAGCCACAGCCGCGGCTGAGGCAGGCTCCGCAACCGGGCAGGCAACGGAAACCGTTTTCCGCTCCTGCCCGGTCTGCGAGGCGAGCTGCGGGCTCACCATCGAGGTCGACCGCAACGCCAACCGCGTGATCGCGGTGCGCGGCGACGCCGACGACCACCGCTCCAAGGGCTACGTCTGCGCCAAATCGCAGGTCGTGCGCCATCTCTACGAAGACCCCTCCCGCCTGCGCCGGCCGGTAAAGCGCACACCGGAGGGCTGGCAGGAGATCAGCTGGGAAGAGGCGTTCTCGCTGGTCGGTTCACGGCTCGCCGCCATCCGCGCAGAGCATGGCAAGGACGCCGTGGCCATGTACTACGGCAACCCGAACGGCCACAACTTCGCCACCCAGATCCACACGCAGATGTTCATCGCGATGCTGGACACGCAGCGGTTTTTCTCTGCGGGCTCGGTAGACCAGCAACCCAAGAATCTCAGCTGCGAACTGCTCTACGGCAACGCTTGGGCCTTCCCGATCCCGGATCTGGATCGCTGCGATCTTTTCGTCTGCATGGGCGGTAATCCGCTGGTATCCCAAGGCAGCCTGATGTCGGCGCCCGATGTGGAATCGCGTTTCGCCGCACTGCGCGCGCGCGGCGGCAAACTACTCGTGATCGATCCGCGCCGCACCGAAACCGCCGCGCTGGCAGACCAGCACCTGTTCATCCGCCCGGGCACCGATGCCTTCCTGCTCTTCGCGCTGGTGCGGCTGATGTTCGAGCAGGGCCGCGTGACGCTTGGCCACCTTGCGCCGCACGTGGATGGTCTGGAGCGGCTGCGCGAACTCGCCGAGCCCTTCACACCCGAGGCCGTCGCGCCTGTCACAGGTATCAGCGCGGACGCCATCCTTGCGCTCTGCGACACCTTCTGCAGCGCCGAAAAACCGGTGCTCTACGGCCGCATCGGGCTCTGCACGCAGGCCTTCGGTACGCTCTCTTCCTGGCTGGTCGACGTGGTGAACCTGCTCCGCGGGCGCCTGGACGCCGAAGGCGGCGCGATGTTCCCCCGCCCCGCCACCGGGCAGGGTGAGGACAGCAACGAGGTGAACGTGCTGCAGCGTGCGCGCTGGCACTCGAAGGTGCGCGACTTCCCGGAGTACATGTCGATGCTGCCGGCCACCTTCATGGCCGAGGAACTCGCGTGGGAGGGCCCGGGCCGCGCCCGCGCGCTCATCACGGTAGCGGGCAACCCGGTACTGAGTGTCCCG
The DNA here is from genome assembly GCA_044352225.1 of Pseudomonadales bacterium. Classification (GTDB taxonomy): domain Bacteria; phylum Pseudomonadota; class Gammaproteobacteria; order Pseudomonadales; family UBA5518; genus UBA5518. Next base: position 2,123 of record JBILEG010000526.1, read on the forward strand.
AACGGGCACCGCCTGCGCGAGGCCATCGAGGGCCTCGATTTCGTGGTGGCGATCGATATCTATGCGAACGAGACCACCAGCCTCGCCGATGTGATCCTGCCCTCCACGGTGCAACTGGAACACAGCAATTTCGATTTCCTCTTCCAGACGACGAGCGTGCGCAATTTCGTGCGCTACTCGCCGCAGGTGCTCGCGCCCGAAGACGGCGCGCTCGACCAGTGGCAGGTGATGCTGGGTGTGGTCGCGGGGATGCACGGCATGAGCTTGGAGCAGCTCGCCGACATGATGAGCCAGGGCATGGCGGCGCGTATCGCCGAGGGCACGGGCATAGCGGTCGAGACCATTCTGGCGGCCAGCAGCGCGCATGAGGGGCCCGAGCAGCTCCTCGACATGATGCTGCGCGCCGGGCCGCACGGTGATCGTTTTTCGGGCGGTGAGGGGCTCACGCTCGAGCGCGTGAAGGCCGAGGAGCACGGCATCGATCTGGGGGCGCTGATGCCGGGCCGCCTGCCGGGGATCCTGCGC
>JBILEG010000527.1:0-2640 GCA_044352225.1 Pseudomonadales bacterium
GATTCAACGCGCGGCGTCGAGTCGATCACGATGAGCTTCATCGTGAACCGCCCGCCGAACGAGCCGGGCTTCGGGCTGGCGCGGCAGGAGTGGCACAACCGCACGATGCGCTACACGGTGCATTCCTACGCCACCGACAAGCCCGAGGGCGAGCGTTACTGATCCCGCGCTGAGGGAGGCCCCGCATGTACAAGATCCCTGGCAGCAGCAGCGACACGCCGACGGCGGCCTCCGACAGCGCCGTGGCCTCGACGGACACCCTCGGCTCCGCGCGCAGCGTGGCCGAGGTGATGGCCGGCTCGCAGGTCGAGGAGGTGCTCACCGAACTCGACAGCGAGCTGGTGGGCCTCAAACCGGTGAAGGCGCGGATTCGCGATATCGCCGCGTTGCTGGTGATCGACAAGCTGCGAAAGAACCTGGGGCTGTCCTCGCAGACGCCCAGCCTGCACATGTGTTTCAGCGGCAACCCGGGAACAGGCAAGACCACGGTGGCGATGCGCATGGCGCAGATCCTCCATCGCCTGGGTTATGTGCGCAAAGGCCACATGGTGGCGGTGACGCGTGATGACCTCGTCGGACAGTACATCGGCCACACCGCGCCCAAGACGCGCGAGGTACTGAAAAAAGCGATGGGCGGCGTGCTGTTCATCGACGAGGCCTACTACCTCTACCGCCCCGAGAACGAGCGCGACTACGGGCAGGAAGCGATCGAGATACTGCTGCAGGTGATGGAGAACAACCGCGACGATCTGGTCGTCATCCTCGCCGGCTACAAGGACCGGATGGACACCTTCTTCCAGTCCAACCCCGGCATGAGCAGCCGCATTGCCCACCATCTGGATTTCCCCGACTACTCGGCGGGCGAACTGATGCACATCGCGGGCAAGATGCTCGCTGAGCAGCACTACTGTTTTGGTGAGGGCGCCGAGACCGCTTTTGACGCTTACCTCGAACGGCGGATCACGCAACCGCACTTCGCCAATGCCCGCAGCGTGCGCAACGCACTCGATCGCGCGCGGCTGCGTCAGGCCTCGCGCCTCTTCGCCGATCGCGAGCGGCAGTGGACGGCCGGGGAACTCTCGACCATCGCCGCGGAAGACATCCTCGCCAGCCGCGTCTTCGGCAGCGGAGCAACCTGAGGCATGAACCGCAGGAGCGTGTCCACGCGCGACACGTCCCCGCAACTGCGGGGGCTGGTCTTCGACGTGGACGGAACGCTCGCTGACACCGAAGAGGCCCACCGGCAGGCCTTCAACACGGCCTTCCGTGCGCAAGGCCTCGGCTGGGACTGGGACCGCGGCACCTACACGCGGCTACTCACGGTATCCGGCGGCAAAGAGCGGCTGCGCCACCACATCGCCTGCAGCCGGGATGCGCTGGGGGATCTGGACGCGGCCGGACTCGATGCGACCTTAAGCGCGCTCCATGCGGCGAAGACCGCAGCGTATGAGCGCCTGGTGCGTGACGGCGGGCTTGCCCTGCGACCAGGCGTGCCCGACCTGATCGAAGCGGCAGGCAGCGCGGGCCTTCAGCTTGCCATTGCCACCACCACGACCCCCGCGAACATCGACGCGCTGCTGGGCGGCACGCTGGGCAGCGGCTGGCGTGCCCTGTTCGCGGTAGTCGAGGACGCCTCCACCGCCCCGCTCAAAAAACCGCATCCGCAGGTCTATGTGCAGGCGCTCGCGGGGCTTGGGCTCGCTGCAGCCGAATGCCTCGCCTTCGAAGACTCCGACAACGGACTGCGCGCCGCGCGGGGCGCGGGCATCGCCACCATCATCACGCCCACAGCCTTCACCGAAGGTCAGGATTTCAGCGGGGCCGCGCGCGTGCTGCCGGACCTCGCCACGCTCACGATCGACGAGTTGCTGTGCTGGCATGCCAACGCCGTTCGCGGCAGCATCGGCACCCATAACAACACCTGAAGACGGGAACCTCCATGCCATTGTCACAACGCGCCACCCTCACCCGATTCCTGATCGAGGAACGGCGCCGCTACCCCGACGCCAGCGGGGACTTCAACGCACTGATCCTCGACATCGCGATCGCCTGCAAGGCCATCGCCCGCGCGGTGGCCTCGGGGGCGCTCGGCGGCGTGCTCGGGAACCACGGCGGCGAGCAGGCCAGCATCAACGTGCAGGGCGAGACGCAGAAAAAACTCGACGTGATCAGCAACGAGGTATTCATGCGCGCCACCGAGTGGGGCGGACAACTCGCCGGCATGGCCTCGGAAGAAATGGACGATCCCTATCCCATCCCCGAGGGCTACCCGCGCGGCAACTACTTGCTGGTTTTCGATCCGCTGGATGGTTCCAGCAACATCGACGTCAACGTCTCGGTGGGCAGCATTTTCTCGATCCTGCGCGCGCCGCAGGACCTGATCGACAGCGGCCGGCCGCTCACCGCGGAAGACTTCCTGCAGCCCGGCACACAACAGATGGCCGCGGGCTACGCGCTCTACGGGCCGGCCACGATGCTGGTGCTCACGGTGGGCTCGGGGGTGCACGGCTTCACGCTGGATCCTGCGATCGGCGAATTCAAGCTGACGCACCCGGACATCCAGGTGCCCGCCGACACGCAGGAATTCGCGATCAACGCCTCGAACAGCCGCTTCTGGGAATCCCCCGTGAAGCGCTACGT
>JBILEG010000528.1:0-2637 GCA_044352225.1 Pseudomonadales bacterium
TCGAGGGCGTGATCGCGAACTACCGCGTGCTGCCGCGCGCGCTGGCGGGCCCGTTCAGCCGCGTGCTTGGCCCGCTGGAAATCCTGATCGGGCTGGCGCTGCTGGCCGGCAGCCTTGCCTCGCCCCTTGCCGAAAGCGCTGCGGCGCTGCTGCTGGGCGCCTTCGCGCTGGCGATGGGCATCAATCTGCGGCGCGGGCGCGCGCACATCGACTGCGGTTGCTTCCGTGGCACCCTGCGCCAGACGCTGCGGGTCGAACTGGTGTTTCGCAACCTGCTGCTGGTAGCGGCTGCTGCGCTCTGCGCGTTCATGCCCGTCTCTGCCGCGAGCGGCTGGCAGCTGCTGAACGGTACGCTGGGCGGCATCGCGCTCTTCGTGCTGCTGCAGGGCATGAACACGCTCTGGGCCATCGATACCCGCGCACTCCTGGGGCGCGGCCAACCCGCATGGGCACAACGGGGGCAGGCATGAGCGGCGAACTCGTGTCCCAGTCGGTGCTGTGGGTGGTGGTGATCCTGCAGGGCGTGGCGATCCTTGCGCTCGCGCGGCAGATCGGCGTGCTGCACGAGCGCATCGCGCCGGCGGGTGCGCTGATGAGCGGCGCGGGGCCAGGCGTGGGCGAGCAATCGCCGCGCATCGAAGTCCATGCCATGGGCGGCAACGCAGTCACGGTGGGCGGTGCGCTCTCGCCGGGGCGCTTGCGGCTGATGTTCTTCGTGTCGTCGGCCTGCCCCATCTGCAAGAAGCTGATCCCCATCGCGCAGAGCTTCGCGCGGAGCGAGCGCATCGAGGTGCTGTTCATGGGCGATGCCGATGCCGAGGAGCAACGCGGTCTGATGCGCCAGTTCAGCATCGATGAGCGGAGCTTCGTGAACGGACCCGAGGTGGGCATGGCTTTCCGCGTCGACAAACTGCCCTACGCGGTGCTGCTCGACGACACGGGGCGCATCGCCTCCAAGGGGCTGGTGAACAGCCGCGAGCATTTCGAGAGCCTGGTGATCGCCCGCGAGAGCGGCTACGCCAGCATCCAGTCTTATCTTTCCGCACAAGCCACCACGGCCGATGCCGCAGAGGGGAACACGCGTGCCTAAACCCATCCTCGACACCCTGAGCGAAGGCCTCACGCGAAAGCTCGCGGGCTTTTCATCCCGCCGGAGTTTCGTCTCGCGCCTCGGCGCCGCGATGGTGGCCGCCCCCGTGCTGCCGCTTCTGCCCGTGTCGCGTGCGAGTGCCGCAACGCCCAAGCCCTCTGAGGGTATGACGGCCTTCGAGCGCCTCGCGCAGTCAACAGATCCCGAGAAGTGCGATTACTGGCGCTACTGCGCCATCGACGGCACGATCTGCGGCTGCTGCGGCGGCGGCGTGCACACCTGCCCGCCCGGCTCGGAGCCCTCGCCCATCGCCTGGATCGGCACCTGCCGTAACCCCGATGACGGCCGCTCCTACGTGATCGCCTACCGCGACTGCTGCGGCAAGCCCGCCTGCAAGGCACCCGCGAACTGCAACTGCCACAGCGTGGACCGCGAGATGCCCACCTACAGGCCGCAGCTGAACAACGACATCATCTGGTGCTTCGGCAACGCATCCATCGTGTACCACTGTTCCTCCGCCGCGCTGGTGGGGCTGGCGAATCCCTCATGAGGGCGCTGCTGTTGGCGTGTGGCCTGCTGGCCGGTGTGGGAGCGAGCGCAGTGGCGGGTGCTGCGGAAGGCTCGGCGGTCTACATGCAGAATTGCCTGATGTGTCACCAATCGACAGGCGCGGGGCTGGCGGGGCAATTCCCGCGGCTTGCCGGGCGCGTGGCGGCGATGGCCGCCGTGCCCAAGGCCAGGCCCTATCTGGTGCAGGTGGTGAGCCGTGGCATGGCGGGCAGCATCACCGTGGACGGGCAAGCCATCATCGGCATGATGCCGGGCTTCGCGCAGATCTCGGATGCCGACACCGCAGCCCTGCTGAACCACCTCCTCACGCTCGGCAAGGCACCTCGCAAGGCGCCCGCGCCCTTTACGGCCGAGGAAGTGCAGGCGGTGCACGCGGGACCGACCCTCTCTGCCACCGATGTGCATGCGCTGCGCGGGACGCTGGGCATCGCCAAGATCGCACCGTGAACCGTTCCCTGCTGTTCCTCAGGCGTCTGGCGCGGCGGGGAACGGCGTCCCTGCGTGGTCGAGCGGCCGGCTGGTGGTTGCTGTCGGCACTTGCCGCACCGGTGCTTGCGACCGCAGCCGAGCCTGCGGTGATTCCTGTGTTCAGCAAGGTCCAGAGCGATTACATGCTCGCTTGTGGCGGTTGCCATGGTGAGACGGGCAGCACGAACGGCAACCTCGTGCCCGATCTGACCGGGCAGGTGGGGCACTTTCTGAACACACCCGAGGGGCGCGAGTACATCGTACGTCTGCCGAATGTGGCCGCGTCCGCCCTAGACGACACCTCGCTCGCGGACGTGCTGAATTTCATGGTGTGGACCATAGGCAGCACGAGTGCGCCGCCCGACGCGGCGCGATACAGCGCCCAGGAGGTGGCGCCGTTGCGCAAGAGGCCCTTGAATGATGTGAGCCTGCGGGCATACCGCCAGCGGCTGGTGGAAACACTGATCAACTCGCACGGCGCGCCCGTCTCGCTTCGCGACTACACCTCC
>JBILEG010000529.1:0-2634 GCA_044352225.1 Pseudomonadales bacterium
AAATCGTGATCGGCAACGCGGAGCGCACCAACGAGGTGATCGAGAGCGTTCTGACGCTGTCACGCGGACAGCAGCCCCACCCGGAGAGGATCCTGCTCGGCGAGTGGCTGCAGCGCTTCGCCCTGGAACTTCGCCAGCGCACCCACGATGCGCGCATCGACCTCGAGGTGACGGCCGGCGCGGCGCATGCCACCGTGAGCGCCGACCCCACTCACCTGCGACAAGTCCTGCAGAACCTTGCAGAGAACGGACTTCGCTACAGCCTGCGCGCAGTGGGCGAGCCCTCGCTAAGGCTGAGGCTCGACACAGACCCGCAGACAGGGCTGCCCTTCCTCGACGTGATCGACCATGGCGCCGGCGTTCCCGCGGAAGACATCGACCGCATTTTCGAGCCCTTCTTCACCACCGAAGCGACCGGCACGGGCCTCGGCCTGTACCTCTCCAGGGAACTCTGCGAAGCTAGCCAGACAAGGCTCGAGTACCGCGCGGAGCCCGGCGCGGGAGGCTGTTTCAGGCTGTGTTTCCCTCACCCGGAGCGGCGCACGGCCACCGCGACCAGCAGCGCGGCGTCATGAACAGCCCAAGGAATCCGGCACACAGATGAGCAGTCACTCGATCCTCATCGTCGATGACGAACCCGACATCCGTGAACTCCTCGCGATGACCATCCGGCGCATGGGCTTCGAGGCACTCTGCGCACCCGATCTCGAAACCGCGCGACATCAGCTCGGCAAGCGCCGCTTCGACTTCTGCCTGACCGACATGAAACTCCCCGACGGCACCGGCCTGCAGCTGATCGAGTATCTGCAGTCCCAGCCTGACGCACCGCCCGTCGCGGTGATCACCGCCTTCGGCAGCGTGGATCTGGCCATCGAATCGATGAAGGCGGGTGCCTTCGATTTCCTCACCAAACCCATCGACCTGGAACGGCTGCGCGCACTGGTCAAGAACGCCCTGGGCAGCACTGTCACAAGTGCCGACACCGCGGCGAAGGGCGACGCGCCCCGAGTGGATCTGCTCGGTGAAGCGCCCCCCGTGCAGCGCCTGCGCGAACAAATCCTCAAACTTGCCCGCAGCCAGGCGCCGGTATACGTGAGCGGCGAGTCGGGCAGCGGAAAAGAGCTGGTCGCGCGCCTGATCCACACCCACGGCCCCCGTGCCGCGGCCCCCTTCGTACCCGTGAACTGCGGTGCTATTCCGGCCGAACTCATGGAGAGCGAATTCTTCGGGCACCGCAAAGGCAGTTTCACGGGTGCGGTGAGTGACAAGCAGGGCCTCTTCCAGGCCGCCAACGGCGGCACGCTGTTCCTCGATGAAGTCGCCGATCTGCCGCTGCCCATGCAGGTGAAGCTGCTCCGCGCGATACAGGAAAAAGCTGTGCGCGCCGTCGGTGCCGAGCAGGAGGTGAAAGTGGACGTGCGCGTACTGAGCGCCACCCACCGCAACCTCGCGGTGGAAGTGGAGCAGGGGCGCTTCCGCAGCGACCTCTTCTACCGCATCAACGTGATCGAGCTGCAGGTGCCGAGCCTGCGTGACCGCAGCGCGGACATACCGTTGCTGGCGGGTGCCTGCGTCCGGCGCCTTGCCGCGGAGTACGGCGCGGCGGTGCCGCAGATCGACCCCGCCGCGCTGGGCGCGCTGATGGATTATGAATTTCCCGGCAATGTGCGTGAACTTGAGAACATCCTGGAGCGCGCCTTCACGCTCTGCGAGAACGCCGTGATCCGCGTGGAAGACCTGCGACTGCCCGCATCGGGCGAGGTGACAGAGAGCCCGCTGGAAGGTCTCCCGGAGGAGTTCGACCCTGACGCAGGCGAATCGCTGGAGTCCTTCCTCGAGGGCATCGAGCGCAAAGCGCTGGTGCGTGCACTGGAACTGGAACGCTGGAACCGTACCGCAGCCGCAGCCCGCCTCGGGATGAGCTTCCGGCAGATCCGTTACCGCCTGAAAAAACTCGGCATCGACTGAGCCTCGCCACCACTATCCGATATTTCCTACAGACAGCCGCCACCGGCCACCGGTAGCGTTGCTCCTGCGTGCACGGATGCGCGCAACGCCAGGGAAGGCAGGCACCATGGAAGGTGCAGTCGGGAAAGGAGTCCCTCCCCGCCAACACGCCGCCCCACCCCGTCGGACCACGGAAGGAAAGACGGGGCGGGGCGGATGTTCCCCGCAAGGCGCGGCTCGATCACCACCCACTCCACGGAGGGAGCCACATGCGCAGGACGCGCGGATTCACCCTTGCCGAGATGCTCGCAGTCATGCTCATCCTGGGGGTCCTGCTGGCCATCGGCATGCCCTCGATGCAGGAACTCTCGGCACGCACCCGCGCAGACAGCACCGTGTTCGGCTTGCGCGCCATGCTGGGCCTGGCACGGCAGAGTGCGATCACACTCAACCGTGATGTCACCGTCTGCGGCACCTCCGATGGGAAGCGCTGCAGCGCCGACTGGCGCGAGCAGCCTGCGCTGCTCTTCGCCGACGCCAACGCGAATCGTGAACTGGATCCGGAAGACCGTCTGATCCTGCAGTCGGAAGTCACACGCCGCGCGGGTGTGCGGTGGCGCGGATCGGGCGGGAGGGCCTATCTGCGCTACCGGCCCGATGGCGGTGTGAGGGAATTCGGGCACTTCA
>JBILEG010000530.1:0-2631 GCA_044352225.1 Pseudomonadales bacterium
ACCGGAGACGTGGCGGCGACGGTTTTCGAAGAGCGGATACACCCACAGCGGCATCTCCATGCCGTGCGCTTCCAGCTCTGCCGAGAGCAGGTCGCTGGTGCCCTTGCCGCGATCCTCGCACTGTCCGCCCACGCGTTCCGACCAGTCGATGCTGCCGCCCGTCCGCTGCGCGCTGCGCGTGGTGGCGGCCGCCTCTGCTCCGCACAGCAGCACGGCCTCGAACTCGCCGTTGCGGATGCGCTGCGACATCTCTGCCACCAGCACCTGCGGTTCGTCACCGCAGGCAACCGAGTAGATCGCGAGGCGCGGGTCGGCACCTAGGCGCGCTGCGACTGCGCGGGGGAAATTGTCGGGCCCCCCGAACGGCGCGAGCACCTGGCGTTGCTCTTCGGTGACGGAGTCCGCGACCGTGCGCACTGCTGCGATCACGTCCAGATACCGCGCCATGCCCGCACAACCGGTGTCTGCCAGTGCGGCTGCAGATGCCCGCGCTGCCAGTGCCTGCGGCGACAAGGCCGCGTAGCTGTCGGCATGCAGGTGGTCGGTGTATTGACCGACGCCCACGAGCAATGGAGTTCTATCGTGTGCAGCCATATGATCCCCGCCCGGAGTTATCGTCCTCGGCGCTCGGATTTTCGCCGCCGCCGGACGCGCCGGAGGATAGCAGCCCTCCCCGAACAACAACCACGTGGGACCTCGCATGCGTTGGCATCTCGGTACGGTGTTGCGTCAATCCCTGGAGCATGTGCCTGCAGAGCGCGTGGCCATTGTCGATTTCCACACCGGGCGCAAAACGACGTGGGGCGATATGCGCCGGCGCGTGGCGAATCTGTGCGCCCACTTGCAGGCGCTCGGCATCCAGCGCGGCGACAGGGTGGCGTTTTATGCGCGCAACTGTCCCGAGTACGTCGAGGCGCTGCTCGCTGTCCTGCAGATCGGTGCGGTCCACGTCAACGTCAACTTCCGCTACACCGCTGGCGAGTTGCGCCATGTCTTTGCCAATTCCGGCAGTCGTGCGGTGTTCCTGGGCGCTGAGTTCGCAGACCGCCTCGCGGACATCACCGATCAATTACCCGAACTCGGCACCTGCATCCTGATCGGCGAGGCCGCTGTTCCCGCAGGCATGCAGGGAATCCGGCACGAGGTCGCGACGGCCTCCATGCTGAATCCGCCGCAGTATTCCGACGATCCCGATGACCGCTTCCTGATGTACACGGGCGGCACCACCGGCCTCCCGAAAGGCGCCATCTGGACGCAGGAAAAACTCTTCAGGATGTTCGGCGTCAATTACTTCGCGAGCGGCGGGCCACGCTATCCCGCCGACAACGACGACCTGCTCTCGATGCTGCGCAACAACGAGTGCTACACCGAGGCAGTCGTCGCGCCGATGATGCACGGGCTGGGCGTCTACAGCGTGCTGTGCACGCTGTCCTTCGGTGGCACGGTCGTCACCAGCTCTGCGCCGCGCTTTTCCGCGCAAGGGCTGCTGCGCGCCGTGGCAGATCACGGTGTCAACGTCTTCAAGATCCCCGGGGACGCGATGGGCAAACCGCTGCTCGAGGCGCTGGACGCCGATCCCATGACGGGGCAACTCGACACGCTGCGGATGATCATCTCCTCTGCAGCGGTGTTCAGCGCCCACATCAAGCGCGGCCTTGTCGAACGGGTGCCGCATCTGCTGATCAACGATATTCTCGGAGGCTCGGAATCCGCCGCCCTCGGCAACGCCATCAGCAGTGCTGCCTCGCAAGCTGGCAACGCTACGGATGCGGCGCTTCGCCTGCAGACTGCAGACTGCGTGAAGGTGTTCACTCCTGAACTCAAGGAGGTCGTACCCGGCAGCGGCGAGCGCGGCATGGTTGCGCGCAGCGGTCTGATCGCAGAGGGCTACTTCAAGGATCCCGTCAAAACCGCGGCGACCTTTCCCGTGATCGACGGTGAGCGTTATTGCCTGCTCGGTGACTGGGCAGAGGTTCTGGCTGACGGGAGCATCAAGTTTCTCGGGCGTGGCAATGTCTGCATCAACACCGGTGGCGAGAAGGTGTTCCCCGAGGAAGTCGAGCAGGTGCTGAAAGCGCTCGACAGCGTGGATGACTGTGGCGTGGTGGGCGTCGATGACGCGCGCTGGGGCAGTGCCGTTACCGCGCTCCTCAGCCTGAAAGCCGGACATGCATTCGACCTGCAGGCCATCTGCCTGCAGCTGCGCGAATGCCTTGCCGATTACAAGGTGCCGCGTCATTTCGTGTTGGTCGATGACGTCAGCCGGGGGCCTAACGGCAAGCTCGATTACCGGCGCCTGTCGGCGCGCGCGGCCGCAGCGCTTGCTTCCAACCCCGACTGTCTGAAGGTGTTCTCACGATGAAAATTCGCGCTGCCGTCGCCAGTTCGATCGAGAGCGGGTTCGAGTTCGAAGAGCTCGATCTCGCGGCCCCCGCGGCCGATGAAATTCTGGTCAAGGTCGAGGCGTGTGGCGTCTGCCACACCGACGTCTCGGCCCGCGCGCACATGCAGATGCCTGCCGTCCTCGGGCATGAAGGGACGGGCAAGGTCGTGGCCCGCGGCAGTGCCGTCACCGATGTGAACGTCGGCGATACCGTGATCATGTCCTACGGCTGGTGCGGTCAGTGCGGC
>JBILEG010000531.1:0-2630 GCA_044352225.1 Pseudomonadales bacterium
ATCGATGCGCAGCAGATCCGCGAACCGGTGTTCATCCTGGGCTTTGGCCGTTCGGGCACGACGATCCTGCACGAGACCCTCTCGCAGGACCCGCAATTCCGCTCCGTGCGCATGTGGGAGGCACTTTGGCCCTGGCCCGCGCCGGAAGAGGCCACCTACGAGACCGACCCGCGCATCGCCCGCGCGCAGGCGCGCATTGACGTGGTGAACGCGGTGTCGCCGGAGTGGGCGAACATGCACGCGCAGGGTGGCGCGCTGCCAGTGGAGGACATCGAGTTCACCTATTCGGCGTTCTTCTCCGAGGTCTGGGGATGCGGCTTCCAGGTCGGGAGCTACGACCGCTGGTTCGCGGCGCAGGATCCTGCTTATCACTTCTGGTGGCATACGCGGATCCTGAAACTCCTGCAGTGGAAGTACCGCAAGCCGCACTGGCTGCTGAAGAATCCCACGCACATGCCGCGTATTCCCCAGCTGCTGAAGGCCTACCCGGACGCGAAGATCATCTTTCCGCATCGAGACCCGGTCGCCTCCGCCGACTCGGTAGTGAATGTCGAGGGCACGATTTTCTCGTGGCGCACCGACCACGTGTACGCGGGCGACGAATTCGCCGAGTGGATCGACGTCGATACCCGCGTGCGCAAATGGGATGACGTCATGCGCTGGATCGACGAGGGCACGCTGCGCGAAGGTCAGCACGCGCACATCCTCTACGCCGATTTCATGCACGATCCGATGCCTGCGATCAGGGCCCTGTACCGGGATCTGGGGCTCGCGCAGGACGCATCGGCCTTTGCCCGGATGCAGACGTTCCTCGAGGAGCGCAACCGCGGCACGCTGGGGCGCACGGCGAGTTACCGCAAGAGCGCGTCCTCCGACCCGCGGGTCGTGGCCGAGCGCGAGAAATACCGCCGCTACCAGAGCCGCTTCGGCGTGCCCGACGAAATCTGAGACCATTGCCCCCCCCTCCGGAGACGCTTCATGCCCCACGCACTCAGGCATCTGCTACACGAACTCCAGCTTGCCGTGCTGAAACTGGTGATCCGACTGTTGCCGGGCGCGCGTCCGCCGGTACTCTTCGCGGGTTCAGGCTCCGCGCTGCAGTTGTGCCATGCGCTGGCCGACATGGGCACGCGCCGGCTGCTGCTGGTGACGGATGCGGTACTGGTGCGGCTCGGTGTGGTGGCGCCACTGCTCGATGCCCTGCGTTCGCGCGGCATCGACTGCGTGGTGTACGACGGCGTCGAGCCGGATCCCACGCATGCGCAGGTAGAGGCCGGCCTCGCCCTCGCGCGCCAGCACGGCAGCGAGGCTGTGCTGGCGGTGGGCGGTGGATCGCCCATGGATGCTGCCAAGATCATCGCTGCTTGCGTCAGCAACGGCGTGGCGCCGGCAGCGCTGGTGGGAAACTTCAAAGTGAAGATCGACCCCTTGCCGCTTTACGCGATACCCACGACGGCCGGCACGGGCGCCGAGGTGACCGTTGCGGCCGTGATCACGGATACGGCAGCGCGCGCCAAGCTCACGGTGGTCGACGGCAAGCTGGTGCCGCGCATGGCGGCACTCGACGGCAGTCTGATGCTCGGGCTCCCGCCCCACGTCACGGCCGCGAGCGGCATGGATGCGCTCACGCACGCGGTGGAATCCTTCGTGTCGCGCTTCGCGGACGAGAAAACCCGGCCTCTCTCGCTCACGGCCACGCAGATGGTCTTCCGTCACCTGCCGCGTGCCTGTCACGCGGGAGAGGATCTGGCGGCGCGGCAGTCCATGGCCTTCGCGGCCACCTACGCAGGCATGGCATTCAGTCGCGCGAGCGTGGGTTATGTGCATGCCATCGCGCACAACCTGGGCGGGCTCTACCATACGCCCCACGGGCTCGCGAACGCGATCGTCCTGCCGCACATCCTCGACTTCTACGCAGAGGCTGCCGCGCCACAACTCGCCGAACTCGCCCGCGCCATCGGAGCGGCCGATGCTGCCGCCACGCAGACGCAGGCCGTGTCGGCCTTCATCGCGCGCGTCCGTGAACTCGCGCGCGACGTGGGCATCCCCGAGACAGTGTCCACACTGAAGGTCTCTGACATTCCGGAGATCGCGCGCCGTGCGATGGCCGAGGCACAGGGCTTCTACCCTGTGCCGCGTTTCATGAGCCAGCCGCAGTGCGAGGCCATCCTGCACAAGCTCTTGCCGTGAGCGACGCCGCGCGCAGACCGCGGGAGCACGCGGCCCGCATACGCGGCGCGCGTCTCGCGTGGCGTGAGTGGGGCGAGCCCGAAGAGCCTGCGGTACTCGCCCTGCACGGCTGGCTGGACAACGCTGCCTCCTTCGATGCGCTCGCACCATGGCTGCGGGGCTGTCGCATCATCGCGCCCGATTTGCCCGGCAACGGCCAGAGCGATCACCGTGGGCCCGAAGGCAGTTACAACATCTGGGACGATCTGCCGGATCTGGTCGCGCTCACGCGTGAGCTGGGCCTGGCGCGCTACCGCCTGCTCGGGCATTCGCGCGGTGCGGCCATCGCAACGCTGCTCTGCGCCGTGGAGGCTGAGCACATCAGCAGTCTTGTGCTGCTGGACGGGCTGGCCGCGCCGCCTTTCGATCCTGCGGATACCGTCACACAGCTGCGCGCGTTT
>JBILEG010000093.1:0-9718 GCA_044352225.1 Pseudomonadales bacterium
TGCGGTCTGCACACGGGGCTCTGAGCCCCGCCGTCGGCGGTGCGCCTCTAAAGCGGCTCGATGCGTATCACCGCGCGGCTTGCCATGCTTCTGGCCAGCCACGCGCCAGCATCCACGATCCACATCCGCCAGCCGTATTTGCGCCGCAGCGCCGAGAAGGCGGCTTTGCGTTCGTGTGCATCCGTGACCAGAAAAGCCTGTGCGGGGTGCCACTCGCCCAAGAGGGTGCCGCGCCAATCGCAGTGCGCCACACAGGCGCGTGGCGAGTTGCGCAGCCGCTTCACCTTGCCGGCCGCGCCGGCAGAGAAGGCATACAGCGCTTTGCCATCCGGTGCGAACCACACGGGCGTGGGCACCATCACCCCGTTCTTGCGCCAGGTGCCGATGCTCAGATAGCGGATGTCGTCGGTGAAGGGGTTCATGGGGCGCGACCCTGAGAGGAAGTGCCCCATGCTACAGCGGGCTTCAGAGGAAGGTGTCGTCGCCCTCGAAGCCGAACAGGCAGGAACCCCAGTTGCGGCCGAATTTGCCGGCATTGTTGGCCACGTGGGTGCGGCCGGCGTTGATGTCGAGCCACGCGCGGTTGATCGGGTGGTTGCGGTAGATCGACTGCGCGCCGGAGTGGATCAGCAGTTTGTTCACGGCCTCGGCGCATTTGGGTGCCACCAGCGCCGCGTCGTAGCGCATCTTCACGCGGTCTTCGATGGCAGGCACCGTGCCCGCCGCCGCAGCGTCCTGCATGCGGTCGAAGTTGCGGTACATGATCGTCTTGCACTCGTCGATCACGCGGCTCGCCTCGGCGGCTGCTTCCTGCGCGCCGGGGTCGAGCGCGGCGCGCTTGGCGTCGTTCAGGCCCACGCGGTCGCGGTTGATGCTGATGAAGCTGTCGAGCGCGCCCTGCAGGGCCCCGATTGACGATGAGCACACGGCCCGCACGAAGATCTGGCCGAAGGGCAAGCGGAACAGCGGGTTGGTGTTCACGACGTTGCCTGGCGAGGAGCAGTTGAAGCCGTCCATGGAACGGTGCGTACGGTACTCGGGCACGAAGGCGTCCTCGACGACGATGTCGTTACTGCCGGTGCCTTCGAGGCCGCTCACGTCCCAGTTGGCCTCGATGCGGTATTCGCCCCGCGGCACCAGGAAGGTGCGGTAGTCCGGGGCCTCGCCGGGTGTTGCGGGCGGCACCATCGCGCCGAGGAAAGCCCAGTCACAATGCTCGGAGCCGCTCGAGAAACTCCACTTCCCGCTCAGGCGATAACCTCCCTCCACGCGCTTCACCTTGCCCACCGGCATGTAGGAAGACGAGATCAGCGTGTCGTCGTTGGTGCCCCAGACGTCGCGCTGCGCGCGCTCGTCGAAAAGCCCCAGCTGCCAGTTGTGGATCGCCACCACGCCCAGCACCCAGGCCGTCGACATGCAGCCTTCGGCCAGCGTGATCTGCACGTCGAAAAAATCCTTCGGCTCGAGCTCGAAGCCCCCGTGCCGCGCGGGCTGCAGGATGCGGAAGAATCCCGCCTCGATCATCTCCTGTACCGTTTCTTCCGGCAGGTGATGCAGTTCGGCCGTGTGCTTCGCGCGCTCTCGCAGGCGGGGCACCATCTCCCGTGCCCGATCCCGCAGTGCCTGCTGCAGTGCGCTGCGCTCGAGTTCCTTCGCGTTCCAGGGACCGGCGACGGCGGTGTTCATGGGCGTGCTCCGTGGTGAAGTGGCAATCAACCCTGACCCCAGCGATGACCCCAGTGGCTGGTGGTCGCGCTGCGGGTGGGAAGGTAGGTGGACCAGTCGATCTGCACGCCGTCGTAGCCGTACTCCAGCATGAAGCCCGCGGGCGTGACGACGTACAGCGAGACCATCCGGTCGTTGGTGTGGCGGCCGAGGTTGGTGGCGATCGGCACGCCTTGCGCCTGCACGCGGTCCATGAAGGCGCCCACGGCGTCGATGTCGGGCACCTCGAACATCAGGTGCACCAGATTCCCCGGCATGGGTGTCGCGCTCTCGAAGAGCGCGAGACTGTGGTGGCGCGGATTGTTGCAGTGCAGGAAATGCAGCCCCTGACCCGGATCGGCGGGGTCAGGCGACATGTGCAGATGCAGGTAGTCGGTCTGGCCGAAGCCCATCACCTGCGTGAAGAAGCGGTGCGAGGCGGCCAGATCCGGCGTGGCGCAGGCGATGTGTCCCAGCCCCATATTGCCGTGGTAACCCGTCACGAAGCGCGGGTTGCCCGCAGCTGCTGCCGGCGGCAGGTAATCGAGCACCATGCCGTGGAAGAGTTCGCAGTCGAGCCCGCCCGGTGCCGTGAACGAGAGCATTTCTTCCACACGCCGCACGGCGCATTCCTGCGCGCTCGCCCTGCGCCACACGATGCCTGCGGCGTCGAGTTCGCGGATGGCATCGGCGAAGGTCTGCGCTCCCGCGAGTTCCCAGCCCGGGCAGAGGAAGCGGTCCTGCGAACCCCTCACCACGCGCAGACGCCAGGCGTAGTCGTCCATCTTCAGGCTGAGCACACCGTCTTCCCGTGCCATGGGCGCGACACCGAGACCCGCGACCTGCGTGGCGAAATGCTCCCACCGGGCGGGATCAGTGCTTTCCACCACCACATAGCCCAAGGCGCGGATATCCATCACGGTGCGTGCTCCCCGCGCTCAGAGCGTGACGTGGGTCTTGCGCTTCACCAGATCGGCCGGCACATCGGCGGCGTCCATGTAGAACTGGCTGTACCACTTGCGCACCATGTTGATCGGGCCGTCACCGTCGCAGAGCACGGGGTTGCCCACGCGCACCTTGTTGTTCCAGATCTCCACGTCCTGGATGAACGAGGCGATGCTCATCTCGGTGTACTTGGCCACCATGTCCTGATTCACCGCCTCGGGCAATTCGGGATCCTTTCTCATCATCACGCCGAAGTTGATGACGAAGCGGTCCATGTGCACCGGGTAATGGCTCACCAGCAGATGCACCGTGACGGGCCTGCCGTAGAGGCTTCCGGTCATGGTGGTGGTCATGTAGGCCGGGCCTTCGTAGATGGCGGTGGTGGTCATGCCCGTGGCGCCGTCTTCGAGGATCTCGTGGCCGCCTTCCATTTCCTGGATGTAGCGGTGGCCGTCCTGGATGTTCACGAAGCGCTTCACCCGCGAGTAATGCACGGGTCCGAAGTGCGCCATGTCGGCCATGTTGTCGACGAGCTCGCGGCAGTTGCTGCCGATCGGCACCTGCGTCATGGTCCAGTCAGTCCACTCGCCCGAGAAGTAATCCTGCATCCGCGATGGGCGTTGCGCCTCGATCGGCGCGTTGCCCTCGGGGTCATTCCATACGAAGAGAAGCCCGTTCTCCTCCAGCACCGGCAGCGATCCGATCACGGCCTTGTCGGGGATGCGTTTCGCGTAGGGGATGTGGTTGCAGACGCCGTCCGGGCCCCAGCGCCAGGCGTGGAAAGGGCAGACCAGCGAGTCGTTCTGCACCGTGCCCTTGCTCATGTCGGCGCCCATGTGCGGGCAGTAGGCATCCAGCACGTGGACCTTGCCGTCCACGTCGCCGCGGTAAGCGGCCAGCCGCTTGCCGAAGGCCTCGAACAGGCGCGGTGTGGTGGTGAATTCGCTCGCCTTGTCGAGCACGTGCCAGCCGCGCGCGTAGCGCGTGGGCATGGTGTCGGCGACGATGATGTGGGGCTGGCGCGGCGCGCGTACAGGCTGGTTCATGGGCTTTTCCCCGCGTTATGGCTGCGATCTGCTGCCGGTTGCATGCAGTCTTGTGCAGGCATGGCGAGCGAGGATCGTCCGAACGGAGGAGCGGGGCAGGGCGATTGCGCCCTGCATGATCCAGATCAAGCCCCGGCGGTGGCGATGGCGATGACGCGCCGTGGTGCGGGGTGTCCTTCGATGGTGCGCGAGGGATCTGCGGGGTCCAGGAAATCCGCCAGCGATTCGAAACGCATCCATTCCGTCCGGCGCTGCTCGGCGGTGGACGTGATGCTGGTGCTGACGATGCGCGCGGCGTCGAAGCCTGCCTCCGCCAGCCAGCCGAGAAGCGTGTCGCGGCGGGGGATGGCCCAGACGTTGCGCATCTTCGCGTAACGGCCGCCGGGAGCGAGCACTGCTTCTTCGCCGTCCTCGATGTAGAGCGTTTCCAGCACCAGCTCGCCACCCGTGCGCAGTTGCGCGCGCAGCTCGCGCAGGTGCGCGACCGGATCCCTGCGGTGGTAGAGCACGCCCATGGAAAAGACGGTGTCGAAGGCGTTGCTCGCGGCGGGCAGATCCTCGCTTCCAAGCGGAAGAAGCAGTACGGGCGCTGCGGGCAGAAAGCGCTTGCACGCACGGAACTGCGCGAGGCAGCGCACGGCCGGATCCACGCCCAGCACGAAATCCGCACCGGCACCCAGCATCCGCCAGGCGTAGTAACCGTTGCCGCAGCCCACGTCCAGCACGCGTCGCCCTGCGAGTGGCGCCACGGCGCGCTCCACGCGCGCCCACTTGAGATCCGAGCGCCATTCGCTGTCGATGGCGATGCCGAAGAGATCGAAGGGACCCTTGCGCCAGGGATGCAATTCACGCAGCGCTGCGGCCAGCGCCGCGCGCGCTTTCTCATCGAGTTCCTGCGGCTCACCGATGCGCACCACCGGTGCATCCAGCGCCGCGTGTCCCGCGTGCAGCGTCGGCATTGCGGCAATGGCGGCATCGAGCGCGGGCGCATCTCCACTCACTGTGCGAGAGAGCGCGGCATCGAGGGCGTGCCTGAAATCGGGCAGCGCGCTGCCGAGCGGTGCAGCCTCGAGAGCTTCCTGCAACTCCCGGGCGAGGCTCACCGGATGGCCAGCAGAGAGACGAAATTCAGGCACTGCAGCCACACCGTCACGCGGCTGAAGCCTGCTTCGTGCAGGCGCTGGCGATGCGTTCGGAGGCTTTCCGGCACCAGCACGTTCTCGATCGCGTTGCGCTTCTGCGCGATTTCGAGCGCGCTGTAACCCTGCTGCGCCTTGAAGCCGTGGTGCAGTTCGCCGAGCAGTTCCTGCTCTGCCGGGTCCTCGAAGGCGAGCTTCTCCGACAGCACCAGCGCACCGCCTGGCAGCAGCGCTGCGGCGATACGCGAAAGGAGCCCGGCCCGCTCCGCAAGCGGCACGAACTGCAGCGTGAAGTTGAGCGCTGCGAGCGAAGCGCGGGGGAGTTCAACGTCGAGGATGTCGGCGCAGCGCAGTTCGACAGCTGCCTGCGCGCTGTCCCGTGCGATGAGTGCGCGCGCCCGTTCGATCATGGCTTGCGAATTGTCCACGCCGAGGAGGTGCACGCCCGCGGGCACATGGTGGCGCATCGCGAGCGTCGAAGCCGCGAGCGAGCAGCCCAGATCCACGCAGGCGCTGCCCGGTTGCGCGAAGCGCCGCGCGGCCACCGCGAGCATCTGCAGCGTGAGCCCGTAGCCCGGAACGGAGCGGGAGATCATGTCCTGGAAGACATCCGCCACCGCCGCGTCGAAGCGGAAGGGCAGTTGCGTGGCGAGCGGTGCGGCGTAGAGCGCGTCGCGACCCGGCGCGGGCTCTCTCACCCCGGTTGCCCCGGGCGTGGTTTGAGGGTGCCGTTCCAGAGCGTCTGTGCCTCGGACGCGTTAAGGCCCTTGCGCTCGAGCAGGGCGAGGAGTTCGGCGGGATCCTGTTGCAGTTCCTCTGCCAGCAGCGAGGCCATGCCGCACAGGCGCCCGAAATAGAGCGCGCGCGCGAGCGGGCTCATACTCTCGACGTCCCGCCGTGCGGTGTGTTCGGAGAGTGCGTCACGCATCGGGGCCGGAAGCTCCCATTCCTTCGCGATCAGGCCGGCCAGGACTTCTGCCCGCTCGTCGATCAGCCGTGTGAACACCTCGGCGCGCGGCAGCGAGCCCGAGGCCTGCTGGTAGGTGGAGACCGTCAGGCGGAACAGCACGATGTAACCGAGGTAATAGAGCAGGCTGAGCAGGTGGGCAGAAAAACTGTCGCATTCGCGCGTCAGACGCGCATAAGCCTGAGCGCCCAGCGCCGAACGCTGCGCGAGCGACCAGACCGTTACCGAGAACTGCTCGAAGTAGCCGCGGGGTACCTGGAAGACCGGTTGCATCACGGTGCTTGCCACCAGGGACCGCAAGCCCTCCATGCCCAGCACTACCACGGCCCGCCCCAGCGTATCGATGGGTTCCTTGCCAATCCGGTAGAAGGAACTGTTTGCCATGCGCAGCACGTCCCCCGTCAGCACCGGGTCCTGCATGATGATCTCGACCAGTTCCTTCAAGGAACTTTCGCTGTTCTTCATCGCGGCAAGGAGGCGCGGGATGATGAGGGGTTTGCGAGGGAAGAATTCTCGCTCCCCCACCGCACGGGCGAGCGATGCGCGGACGCTGGCCATCACGGCTTCGTGTTCACCCAGCACCGCATAGTTGAAATTGGTGGTCCCGAAGGCCTTGCGATAGACCTCGAGTACCATGATTTCCAGCGTCTGGTCCGCGTAGGGAATCGACTGCCCGTTACCGAATGTCGTGGCCGCGCCTGCGGCCTGCCCTGGCAGGAAGTTCCAGGGCTCGTCGTTTCGCCGCTCGGCACGTCGTCCTCGCAGTCGTGCGATCAGCACCACCAGCATGACGAGCAGGATCGCCGCCAGCAGCACGGCAATGCGCATCACCAGTTGTTCCTGGGCCATGGGGGATTCGCAAGGTGTCCGGTGGAGGGCTCCGGGGATTATAGTCGGCGCCTGACACAACGACGGTTCCTGGAGGTTGCTGCTGCATGTCGGATCGCCGTTCCCCACCTCTGCAGCGCATCAGCACCGGCAGCTTCGAGCGCCGGCTGCACCTCACGCGCAGCGGTCTGCTCGCGGGAACGCGTTACGTGGCGAAGGCGGCGGGTGCCCTGCTCGCCCCCCGCGCCGAGCGCGAGGCGCTGCGCCGTGCGGCCCTCGGCGAGCAGGCGAAGTTTCTCGTTGGGGAGTTGGGCAAGCTGAAGGGCAGCGTGGTGAAGATCGGCCAGATGATGGCCATCTACGGCGAGCATTTCCTGCCGTCTGAAATCACCGCCGCCCTGCACACGCTGGAGGACCGCACGACCGCGCTCGACTGGGGCGTGATCCGGCGGGAACTGCAGCGTGAACTCGGCCAACGCCGCCTCGCCGAGCTCGAGATCGATCCCGTTCCTGTTGCTGCTGCCTCGCTCGGGCAGGTGCATCTCGCGCGGCGGCGTGTTGACGGGCTGCCGATCTGCCTGAAGGTCCAGTACCCGGGTGTGGCCGACTCGATCGACGCCGATATCGATGCGGTGGCAGGGCTCCTCATGCTCGGGCGCATCGTTCGTCCGGGCACCGCGAAGGACTTCTCCGGCTGGCTGGAGGAAGTCCGCTCCATGCTGCGGCGCGAGGTCGATTACCGCCTTGAAGCCGCGACCACCGCGTCCTGGCACCGACGCCTGCGCCGTGACCCGCGTTACGTCGTGCCCGAGGTGATCGATGACTATTCCTCGGCGCAGGTCCTGGCCACGCGATTCGAGCACGGCCATGGTGTGGCCAGCGCCGATGTGGAGGCCCTGTCGCCCGCGCGCCGTGCCGTGCTGGGCCGCGAATTTCTCGATCTCTTCCTGCGCGAGGTCTTCGAGTGGAAGGAGCTGCAGACGGATCCGAACTTCGGCAACTACCGGATTCGCCCCGCAGCGGGCGCTCGGGGGAAAGACAAGCTGGTGCTGCTGGATTTCGGGGCCGTACAGAGCTTTCCCGACAGTTTCATAGACCCCTTGCGGGACATGATCAGGGGGGCCTACACCGGAGATCTCGAGCGGGTGCGCGCGGGTGCGCTCGCGCTCCATTTCGTGGAGCCGCATTTTCCGGAGGAAGCGCAACGCTCTTTTGCCGAGGTGTGTGCGAGCGTGATCGAGCCGTTGACGGCAAAGGGTCGGAGCATCCCCGCATCCGCGCGTGGCGCCGGCGGTACCTACGACTGGCGTGGCAGCGACCTGCCAAACCGCGTGGCGCGGCGCGCTGCCAAGGCGGCGTTCAGCCCGTATTTCGAACTCCCTCCCAGTGAGTTCGTATTTCTGAACCGCAAGCTGATCGGGGTCTATACCTTCATCGCAGTGCTGGGAGCGCAGTTCGACGGGGCCGACATCATCGAGCGTTATCTCTAGCCTGGCGCGCTCCTCAACCCGCGTTGGCCAGTGCATCGCGCAAGCGCCGGGCTTTTGCGCTGATCACGCTGCGATTGCCGGGTCCTGCCCGCAGCAGCAACTTCTGCACGTCGGCCAGCCCCTCCAGCGACGGGTCCGCGAATTTGTAGAAAACCGCCGGCTGCACGAGCTCGATCTCGCCCTCGAGATCGGGTGTGGCGAGCACCAGATCCAGCCCGGCGATCAGCGACGCGCGTACGCTGCCGCCGCTGTTTCCGAGTTCGCCCCAGGCTTGTTGCAGCAGGGGCTCGTAGCGCCCGAACCACCGCGCGCTCGCGTCGGTGTCGATGGCTGCCACGATGTCGGTGAGGGTGTTGTAGCGGCTGAAGTTTTCAGGCGCGAGGAAAATGCGCTCATCCCGCTCCGTCACCTGCATCTTTCCCGCGGGCGCTGGTAGCGGCAGCCGGTCACGCAGCACCTTGCCGCGCCCGAAGCTGTCTGCCATCACGGCCATGCGCCGCAGCAGTTCGGCGGGCGCCAGCGCAGCCTGCGCAGCGGGCGGCAACACATCCGAAAGCGATGCCCGCACTTCTGGATCGCTGGACTCGAGGGATGGCAACGGCGGAGCGTCGGCCGGCAGTGCGAGTGGCTGCATTGCCTTGGGGGCAGGGCTGGCCGCAACCGCAGCCGGTGCCGGCGCAGATGCCGGCGCCTCGGGTTCCGCGGGTTTCAATCCGGGGATCTGCACAGCGACGGGCGGCAGCCGGGTGTCGGTGGACACCATCAGGGAACGTACAGCCCACCCGAGGCCGGCGATCACGGCAAGCGCCACCACGGCAAACAGCACGGGGCGCCGGCGCGGCGGGGGGCCTCCGACACGTTCTGAACCTTCGGCCTGCATGACGATCTCCTGCTGCGCGTGTGGGGGCGAGGCTAGTCCTGTGTCGTGCAGGGGTCAAACGCGGCTTGAAGCGGGCGTGACTGCCCGATAAGGTTCCGCGGCCTCTCATCCTCCGGAACGGCGCCATGAACCTCCCGTTGTTGCTGCTCGCCCTGTCGGGTGCGCTCCTCGCGTGGAACCTCGAGTACCCCGTGTATCGCAGCCGCATATGGCATGCGGTGAGCTTCCTCTTCGGCTGGCTGGTTGGCGAGCTGGTGCCCTTCGTGGTGGGGGCGCAGGCCCTGGTCGCGCTCGCGATGCTGGCGGTGCACGGCGAACACGTGTTGAGCGATGCGGTTTCCGTGGTGGTGCTGGTGGTGGCCTGGGGCGTGATGCTGCGCCACTACATAGCCGGCGGAGATGCGGCGCAGGTGATGGAAGACGCCCTGCAAAAGGCCTTGGGGCAGGATTACCAGCAGCACATACGCCCCGAGTTCGTGGCACGCTTCCCGCGCTCCGTGCTGCCCGCCACGCTTGCGCGTCCCTTCCGTCTGGATCTTCCCGAGGTCACGCGTGTGCGGGATGTCGTGTACGCCGAGGCCGATGGGCAGCGACTCCTGCTCGATGTCTACCACCGCAACGATCTGCCTGCAGCGTGCCCGGTGCTGTTCCAGCTCCACGGGGGTGGCTGGACCGAGAAAATGGGCAGCAAGAACGAGCAGGCTAGGCCGCTCATGAAT
>JBILEG010000094.1:0-9717 GCA_044352225.1 Pseudomonadales bacterium
TGGCGACGTTGCGGGCGGCCGCGCCCAACACGCGTTCGACCGCTTTGCTCTCTGCAAGATCGCCCGCAGGAGTGGATGTGCCGTGAGCATTGATGTAATGCAGATCTCCGGCTCCGATACCTGCATCCCGCATGGCATTGGCCATCGATGCAGCAGCGCCTCGGCCGTCTTCAGGGGGAAGCGTCATGTGATAGGCATCCCCGCTCATGCCGAAGCCGATGACTTCCGCATGGATGTGAGCGCCCCGGCGCCGAGCGGACTCGAGTTCCTCCAGCACGAGAATGCCCGCGCCATCGCTCAGCACGAAGCCGTCACGATCGCGGTCCCAAGGGCGACTTGCCGCAGCGGGGTCATCGTTGCGCGTCGAAAGAGCACGAGCAGCTGCGAATCCACCCAAGCCCACAGGCGTAGTTGCCATCTCGGAGCCACCCACGATCATCGCGTCGACCTCGCCCCATGCAATCAGGCGGTAGCCGAGGCCGATGTTGTGTGTGCCCGTGGTACAGGCCGTTGTGAGCGCGAGATTGGGGCCGGAAAAACCGTAGCGGATGGACAGATAGCCGGCGATCATGTTCGTGATCGAACCTGGCACGAAGAAGGGGGAGATACGGCGGGGGCCGGATTCGGCAACGATGTGAGCGTTCTTCTCTATCGAAGCGATACCGCCAATCCCGGAGCCGATCGCTGCGCCCACCCGGCAGGCAATACTCTCATCGATGACGAGGCCGGAGTCTTCCATGGCCTGCACTGCAGCTCCAAGGCCGTACAGGATGAAATCATCGAATTTGCGCGCTTCCTTGGGCGGCAGGAAAGTCGCCGCATCAAAGCCGCGAATGGAGCCTCCAAACCGTGTGGTGTAGCCCGACACGTCGAAATGCTCAATGGGGCAGATACCACTGCGGCCGTTAACGATTCCTTCCCAGGTTTCGCCCACGGTATTTCCCAGCGGAGTCACCATGCCGATGCCGGTGACGGCGACACGCCTCTTCATGACCAGACGCTCCGGTTCCGGGTAGAGACTGCTGTGTGCCGCGCTGAACCCGGGTGACAAGAATCCAAGGCCGCGAGTCTACCACGCGACTCGAAGGCGTCACCGCTCTGCGCAAGGGGACAGGAACTAACCTGTGACAGGCGCTTCCCCCGACCGGGCGCTGAGACCCGGCGGGGGAAGTTTCAGGACGGCTTCATACGCCCTGGCGTATCAGGAGTGCGATTCGATGTAATCGATCGCGTGCTGAACGGTGGTGATGTTTTCGGCGTCTTCGTCAGGGATCTCGGTCTCGAATTCCTCTTCGAGCGCCATGACGAGTTCGACGGTATCCAGGGAGTCCGCGCCCAGATCCTCGACGAAAGAAGCGGTGCTCTGGATATCCTCTTCCTTCACACCGAGTTGTTCGGCGACGATCTTCTTAACGCGTTCTTCGATGCTGCTCATTGTGATCCAGTGCTCCTCTGGGGTTTGAGTACGGTAAGGCGCCCGGTGCTCGCCTGCTCGCCACGAGGACGGCAGAGCGATTGTAACCCGATCGGGACGGCCTGTTGGAAGATTGACAAAAGCCCTTTCACTTCAACCCATGTACAGACCGCCGTTCACTTGCACCGTCTCCCCGGTCACGTAAGCTGCGGCATCCGACACGAGAAAGGCTACCACGGCGGCAACTTCGGTGGCATCGCCGAGTCTGCCAAGCGCGATCTGCTCAAGCAGTTTCGCGCGGTTCGCCTCCGGCAGTTCCCGGGTCATGTCGGTGTCGATGAATCCTGGCGCCACGCAGTTCACCGTGATTCCGCGCGAACCGATCTCGCGTGCGAGGGAACGGGAGAACCCTTCCATCCCGGCCTTGCTGGCAGCGTAGTTGGTCTGACCGGCGTTGCCCATCGATGCAACCACGGAGCTCACATTGACTATCCTGCCCCAACGCGCCTTGGTCATGCCGCGCAGTACCGCTTTGCTCAGGCGATAAATGGAACCGAGGTTGGTACCAATGACCTTGTCCCATTCGGCATCCTTCATGCGCATCAGGATGTTGTCCTGGGTGATGCCTGCATTGTTCACGAGCACCAGAGGCGCGCCGTGACGCGAACCGATCATATCCACCAGGGCATCGACGCTATCGGCGGAGCTCACGTCGAGAGTCATGCCAACACCCGTCAGGCCTGAGGCCAAGAAGCGCTCGCTGATGCGCGCAGCGCCCTCATCTGTCGTGGCAGTTCCCACCACGAAATGGCCATCAGCAGAGAGTTTTTCGGCTATCGCTGCCCCGATGCCGCGACTGGCACCGGTGACGAGGCAGGTACGTTGCATCACATCGATCCTCTTCAGGCCGCTACTGCCGCAAGGGTGGCCTCTAATTCCGGGGGCTCTTCAGATCCAAAGCACTGCAGTGCGGAATCTATGCGTTTGCAGAGCCCCGACAGCACCTTGCCGGGGCCGATTTCCGCAACGCGCTCGACGCCCTCACCACACATGAATCTCACGCAGTCGACCCACAGAACAGGACTGTGGATCTGACGTACAAGGAGGGAGCGGATACGCTCGGGATCGGACTCCGTCTGTGCGTGAACGTTGTGGACCACGGGTATGGATGGCGCCCGGATCCGGATGGCGGCCAGATCGCTGGCCAGCCTTTCGCCGGCAGGCTGCATGAGAGAAGTATGGAAAGGAGCGCTTACGGGGAGAGGCATGGCGCGTTTAGCGCCGCGAGCCTTACAGGCAACAATGGCGCGTTCGACCGCTGCTGCATGACCGGCTATCACCACCTGACCGGGGGCATTGAGGTTGACCGCTTGGACTACCTGACCGGACGAGGCCTCTTCGCACGCCTCACCGACCAGTTTGTCATCAAGTCCCAGTACCGCAGCCATTGCGCCCTCCCCTACCGGGACGGCCTGCTGCATGTACTGACCGCGGTTGCGCACGAGCGCCACGGCATCCGCAAAATCGATGGAGCCAGCGCACACCAGCGCAGAGAACTCGCCAAGGCTATGGCCCGCGAGAAGACATGGCTGCAAGCCGCCTGCCTCCAGCCAGACTCGCCACAGCGCTACGCTCGCCGTGAGAATGAGAGGCTGGGTACATTCAGTGAGGTTCTGGCGCTCCTGCGGGCCGGCTTGTGCCAGATCCCACAGGTCGTAGCCAAGTACCGAGGAAGCCTCGTCAAAGGTCTGCCTGACGGTGGTTTTTGCCGAACCGACAGCCGCAAGCATGCCCACTTTCTGCGAGCCTTGCCCGGGAAACACGCACGCAAATCCAGGCGTCATCTAAACGGTGCACCTCTGGATGTCATCAGCCCGGGGTTATTCCCGGGCGGCGACCGGCAAGGATCAGTCGTCCTTGGACTCGACGACTTTCTTGCCGCGGTAGAACCCGTCTGGGGTCACGTGGTGACGGCGATGCACCTCACCGGAGGTCGCATCGGTAGAAAGCGCATTCGAGCGAAGCGCATCGTGCGAACGGCGCATGCCACGACGCGAGCGCGTCATACGAGCCTGACCAACTGCCATGGTGGAATCCTCTTTCTGTTGAAACCGAAACACAAAACCACTGGCCCCGATGGAGCATCCATCCGGGCGAAAACCACAGGGCCGGCATCAATTCCCGGACCCTTCCCCCCTGTCGCGAAGCACCGCGAAGGGATTCTCCCTTCGGGGTTCTGCCGCGACGTCGTCCTCGTTCTGCTCCCACGCCTCAGGCTGCGATGGACATCTTCCAGACTCGTGAGCCGCAACCAATGGCAGCGACAGGAGCATTTCCTCTTCAACCAGATCGTACAGATCCGCCGGGTCTTCCCCTACGACGACCCCCTCGTAACGCGAGGGAAGCGAGGGAATCTCTTTTTCCGCCCAGACCATCGCGAGCGAAACCGGGACATCGAGATCCAGGGCCACCGGACCCAAGCACCGCTGGCACTGGAGCACAGCGCTTGCTGCTATCCTGCCCCTTATCGTGCGATAGCCCTCCTCATCGGAACCGAGCCTAAGCTCGACATCGACGGATCCGGCGGTATCCAGCAGCAACGGGAGCAGTCTGGTCAGAGCCTGCACATCCACTGCACCGCCCACGGTAGCGGAGGCTGCCGCAAGTTTACGGAGATCAGCGTGCCGGGGGAGCGCATGGGACGACATAGGGCGCGGATGATATTGAGGCGCTCCTGCAGTGTCAAAAACCAAGTGCTTGGAAATCCGGCACTTTTTGACTTTAGAGCACCAGACTGAAGGGGTGGTAATGATGAGGACACTGGTACTGGCATCGACGTCGGCTTATCGCGCAGGGCTGTTCAAGCGCCTCGAACTGCCTTTCAGGCAGTTCAACCCCGCTGTCGACGAGGCACCGCTCGCTGACGAGAACGGCGAGCATCTGGTCCGCAGGCTCAGCCACGCGAAGGCCTTGGCTGCCTCGCCGACGTTCCCCGATGCCGTCATCATAGGCTCGGATCAGGTCGGGCTACTCGATGGCCAGATCCTCAACAAGCCGGGTTCTCAGGACCTCGCGCATGCGCAACTCAGGGCCGCATCTGGCCGGGAAGTGACATTCCTGACCGGGCTCTGCGTGCTGGACTCGGCCACGGGTGAATCCTCGATCAGCGTGGATGTCTGCCGGGTCAGTTTCCGGGAACTCTCGGAGTCGCAGATAAAAGACTATATAACGCGCGAAAACCCCGTCGACTGTGCTGGTAGCTTCAAGGTAGAAGGGCTGGGCATCGCCCTCTTCCGCAGCGTGTCGATGGAAGACCCCACGGCCCTTGAGGGCTTGCCCCTGATCAGACTCACCAGCGCACTGCAGCGCTTCGGTCTACCCGTACTCGGCGCGGGGGAGGACGCTAAGCGCGCAACTCTGTGATCGAGGAAAGAATGCGCTCAGGCCCGTGGCGCAGCAACCGCTCCCGCGAGTGCACTCCATAGCTCACACCCACAGACCGGGCACCTGCGCGCGCAGCCATGTCCAGATCGAACTCGGTATCGCCCACCATCAACGACTCGGCGGGAGAGACGCCGAGTTCATCGAATATCTGCATCAGCATGAGCGGCTCGGGCTTGGATGCCGTCTCGTCTGCGCAACGGGTAGCATGAAAGAACCCCATCAGCCCGTGCCGCGCCATGACTCGATCCAGCCCGCGGCGGCTTTTACCGGTCGCTACCGCCAGCAGATGCCCTTCGGATTTGAGGAGTTGCAGCGTTTCCAGAGCCCCGACGAAGAACGTGGAAGGCTCGACGTCGGCCTCGATGAACCTTTCGGCATAGCGGTCGCGGTAAATCTCCGCTGCCTGCTCGCCCAGGCCCGGGTACAGGGTAGCGATCGCTTGCGGCAAGCCAAGACCGATGACGTCGCCGTATTCGGCATCGCTGCGCAACGGAAACCCGACATCGACCGCGGCGGCCCGGAGGCAACTGACGATCCGCGGCACGGAATCGATCAGGGTTCCGTCCCAGTCGAATACGTACAAGCGCGGACGGCTCACGGGGCAAGCGACTCCAGAACGCTGGCAAGCGCAGGATCCAGGGGAGCGCTCACCTCCACCTTCTCTCCGGACGGGAGAGTGAAGGCAAGGGATGCGGCATGGAGAAACAACCTGCGCAGCCCGTGCGCACGCATACGTTTGTCGAACTCGCGGTCACCGTATTTGTCGTCCCCGGCGATGGGGTGATCCGAGATCTGTGCATGCACCCGGATCTGGTGGGTACGCCCGGTGAGAGGGCTCGCTTCGACCAAGGTCGCCTCGTCAAATGCGCTCAGCACCCGGAACAGTGTCTCGGCGCGCTTGCCGGTATCGTCGGCCCGAACCACCCGCTCGCCCGAACTCAAGGTGTTCTTCTCGAGCGCGGCCGTCACGCGGGTACGGCTTGCGGGCCAACGGCCACGCACCAATGCCAGGTAGCGCTTGGACACCTTGCCTTCGCGCAACCCCTCATGAAGGTGACGCAGTACGGATCGCTTCTTGGCCACCATCACACAGCCCGAGGTATCCCGGTCGAGGCGATGCACCAGTTCAAGGGACTTGGCGTCAGGCCGCATCGCCCGCAGAGCCTCAATGAGGCCGAGGCTCAAACCACTGCCACCGTGAACCGCAAGACCGCTGGGTTTGTCCATGACGAGGACGCCTTCGTTCTCGAACAGAATGCGTCCCGCAAGTTCATCGCAAAGGCCGCGCGAGGGGACAGCAGGGTCACGCTCAGCGAGTCGCACCGGGGGGACTCTGACGCGGTCACCCGCCTCAAGACGCCTGTCAGGCTTGGCGCGGCCGCTGTTCACCCGCACTTCGCCACCCCGAACAATGCGGTAAACAAGAGAACGGGGCGCGCCTTTCAGCCGGGCAAGCAGGAAATTGTCGAGACGCTGGCCCGCATCGTCAGGGGCCACTTCGACGATGCGGGCAGCGGCCGCGGATTTGGAAGATTCTTCAGACATGCCGGCAGTCTATCGGTTTTCATAGCCAATTGAAGCACTTAAGAATCATTGCTACACTCCGACCTGCTTTTGTTTCCGCGCCGATCCTTGGCCAGCCCGAAGACGCAACCCGCCCAAGTGCGAACAGTCTTCATTTGGCGGCAGAACAGATCGATGACCAAGCGGAGCCAAAGCGGCCCATTGCCGCCAGACCCAGGACAACCAGCATCGCGGCGATGCGGCTTTTGCAGTGAACGGGACCCCAAGCGTACCGCGTTTACGGCAGCAAACAGCGTGTCGAGATTTCCGCGGGAAAGGCTGCACCGGCAGCCGCCCCGCTCGTCCGGAAAGGACTGATACGCGTCCCGCGCAGATGCGCCGCGCCCAAGGTCACAGGTACCGGGAAGCGCGCAGGAGGGACGCCAGCGGCGACGAGAACGTCGTCGGACAGACTTCGAGGCAACGAGAAAGCTCGTTACGGCGCGGCGTTCGTAAGGACGCAGCGGGCCGTGAATGCAGGCGCCAAGGTCCTCCGCAACCATCCGGAGGATAGTGGAAAGCCATGAAAAGAATGCTCATCAATGCAACTCACGCAGAAGAGTTGCGCGTAGCCCTTGTCGACGGGCAGCGTCTGTACGACCTCGACATCGAGAACCGCAACCGGATCTCGACCAAGTCCAACATTTATAAAGGCCGCATCACCCGCGTAGAACCCAGCCTCGAGGCAGCCTTCGTCGACTTTGGCGCCGAGCGGCACGGCTTCCTGCCTCTCAAAGAGATCGCCCGCGAGTACTTCTCGGGCAACCCTGATGACAGCCAATCCCGCATGAAGATCCGCGAACTGGTCCGTGAGGGCCAGGAAATCGTTGTGCAGGTCGAAAAGGAAGAGCGCGGTAACAAGGGCGCGGCCCTCACCACTTTCATCAGCCTGGCCGGCCGTTACATGGTGCTGATGCCGAACAACCCGCGCGCGGGTGGCATAAGCCGCAGGATCGAAGGCGACGAGCGCACCGAACTGCGCGATGCGCTGGAGTCTCTCAAGTTGCCCGACGGCATGGGTGTGATCATCCGCACGGCCGGCGTCGGTCGCAGCGCCGAAGAACTTCAGTGGGATCTCGACTATCTGCTCCACCTCTGGAGCTCGATTGCTTCCACGGCTGATCGCCGCGCGCCCTTCCTGATCTATCAGGAGAGCAACGTCGTCATCCGGGCGATTCGTGATTACCTCCGTCAGGACATCGACGAGGTACTGATCGACTCGCTCGAATCCCATGACAAGGCCCTCGAGTTCATCGATCTGGTGATGCCGAACTACCGGAGCCGGGTGAAGCTCTACCAAGACCCGATGCCTCTCTTCAACCGCTACCAGATCGAGTCACAGATCGAAACGGCCTACGGGCGAGAAGTGAAATTGCCTTCGGGCGGTGCGATCGTCATCGACCCGACCGAGGCGATGGTAGCCATCGACATCAACTCGGCGCGCGCCACCAAGGGCAGCGACATCGAGGAAACCGCCTTCCAGACGAACCTGGAAGCAGCCGACGAGATCGCACGGCAACTGCGTCTGCGGGACATGGGCGGCCTGATCGTGATCGACTTCATCGACATGAACAGCACCCGCAATCAGAAAGAGGTTGAGAATCGCCTCCGGACAGCACTCGAACCAGACCGCGCGCGCATCCAGACCGGCCGCATCTCGCGCTTCGGGCTGCTGGAGATGTCCCGCCAGCGCCTGCGTCCCTCTCTCGAGGAAACAAGCTCGGTGGTGTGCCCGCGTTGCAGCGGCCAGGGCAGCATCCGCGACACGAAGTCGCTCGCGCTTTCCGTGCTCCGTCTGGTGCAGGAAGAAGCCGGCAAGGACCGCAGCGCCCAGATCCGCGCGACGGTGCCTGTGGATATAGCCTCTTACCTGCTGAACGAGAAGCGCCGCGCGATCATCGAGATTGAACAGCGCAGCAAGCTCCGCGTCATCATCATTCCCAATCCCAACATGGAGACGCCGCACTTCGACGTGCAGCGACTGCGAGACGACAACTCGCTGCTCCAAAGCGACGAGGACAGCTTTGCGCTGATTCCCTCGGCGCCCGAGCCCTTGGACCCGGTAGCGCTTGGGGCACCGCCGGCCAAGTTGCCGGTCGCCGCCGTGCAGGGCGTGCAGCCGATGAAGCCCGCGCCGCAGGCTGCAGCACCCGTGCAAGCACCGGAGCCTGCACCGGTGGCCGAGCAGGCTACACCGGTCCATGTTCCAGAGGCTCCCAAGCCGGGCCTCATAACATCCTTCCTGCGCAAGCTGTTTGGCGGTAGCGAGAGCGCACCGGCAGCCCCGGCAACTGCCACGACTGACACGACTGACACGACTGAGACGGCGGAAGAGGTAACCCCTGGCCGCCGCGAGGACGGCGACAGGCGTGGACGTCGCGGTCGTCGCGGCGGTGGTCGCGGACGTCCGCCCCAAGGTGGAGAGCGTGGTGAACGTGCAGATCGCAGCGAAGCAGCACCCCGTGAAGCACGCCCGGAACGCGATGGCAACGCCGAGCGAGCGGATCGCCCGCCCCGTCGCGAACGCGGAGAGCGCAGCGATCGTGGTGAGAGAGGCGAACGTGGCGAACGCGGTGGCCGCGGCGAGCGCAGTGCCGAGCGCGCCCCTAGAGAGGAGCGTGCAGAGGGCGGGGAACGCAATCGTGGCCGTGATCGTGCCGAGTCGGCCGATGCACCTGCGCGCCGTCCCTCCGATGCACGTGTGCCGAATCGTGGCCCGCGCCGTCGCGGCGAGGCTGCCGCAGGACGGCCCGAGTCGCAGGATGCCGTAGCAGTAGACGAACAGGATCTGACCTCTGTCATCGAAGATGAGTCCACTGCAACCCCGACGGATGGCGAGCGTGAGCCCTTGGCAGAGGGCGAGCGCGGCGGACGTCGTCGTCGCCGTGGCCGCGGCCGTCGTCGTGGCGGTGAGCGTACCGAAGCAAACGGCAACGAAGCGGACTCCGATCAGATCGAACTTCTCGACGACGAAGCCGACGAGGTCGATGCAGAATCGGCCCCCGTCTCGCCGAGCGTCGAAGCAGAAGATGCCGCCGAGCGCCCCGCAAGCGATGCGTATGCAGACGAAGCCGACGAAGAACAAGCGCCCGATGCGCGCGTGATCAGCGCTCAACCAGCGCCCGAGGCACCACGCGCTCCTGCCGCTCCGGCGATACCTGCCAAGGCAGCAGTGGTGGTTGCTGCACCCGCACCGGCGATGCGCGAGCGCGTTGTGGGACGGGTCTCGAACGATCCGCGCATCAATCCGCGCCCGGTATCGGAGCTCGAGATCGTGACCGAGTCGCTGGTTATCG
>JBILEG010000096.1:0-9714 GCA_044352225.1 Pseudomonadales bacterium
GTAGTCGGCAGCCACGGTCTCGAGTTCGCTGCGGATCACGGCCATCAGGCGGTCAGGGTCGCCCAGGATCTCGAGAAAATCGCTGATCTCGTCGAGTTTCTGCTTGTACTCCTCGAGGAGTTTCTCGTGCTCCAGGCCGGTGAGCCTGTGCAGGCGCAGATCGAGAATGGCTTGTGCCTGCTCGGGCGAGAGACGGTATACACCCTCGACCATCCCGTATCGGGCCTCGAGGTCTTCGGGGCGAGAGGCACCCGAGCCCGTGCGCTCGAGCATGGCGGCCACGCCGCCCGGGGCCCAGTCACGCGCGATCAGGCGCTCGCGGGCCTCGGCAGGGCTTGCTGAATTGCGGATGAGCTCGATCACGTCGTCGATGTTGGCCAGCGCTATGGCCAAGCCTTCGAGCACGTGAGCCCGCTCGCGGGCCTTGCGGAGCAGGAACACCGTGCGGCGCGTCACGACTTCACGACGATGACGCAAGAAGGCTTCGAGGATTTCTTTCAGTGTGAGGGTGCGCGGTTGACCATCGACCAGCGCCACCATGTTGATGCCGAAAACGCTCTCGAGCTGGGTCTGCTGGTAGAGCTTGTTCAGCACCACCTCGCCCGACTCGCCGCGGCGAAGTTCGATCACCACGCGCAGACCGTCCTTGTCGGACTCGTCGCGCAACTCGCTGATCCCTTCGATCTGTTTTTCCTTGACCAGCTCGGCGATCTTCTCGATCAGCTTGGCCTTGTTCAGCTGGTAGGGGATCTCGTGGATGATGATCGTGTCGCGGTTGCTGGAGTCGTCGACGATCACCTCGGCGCGGGCACGCACGTAGACGCGGCCGCGGCCGGTGCGATAGGCCTCCTGGATGCCCGCGTGGCCGTGGATGATGCCTCCGGTCGGGAAATCAGGCCCTGGAACCAGCCGGATCAGCTCGTCAATGGACGTATCGGGGTCGGCGATGAGCGCAAGGCAGGCGCTCACCACCTCGCCCAGGTTGTGCGGGGGGATGTTGGTGGCCATGCCGACCGCGATGCCGGCCGAGCCGTTCACCAGCAGGTTCGGAACCCGGGTGGGCAGTACGGCCGGGATCTGCTCGGTGCCGTCGTAGTTGGGCACGAAGTCGACGGTTTCCTTGTCGAGGTCGGCCATCAGATCGTGGGCGATCCGCTTCATGCGGATTTCGGTGTAGCGCATCGCCGCGGCGGAGTCCCCGTCCACCGAGCCGAAGTTGCCCTGACCGTCGACCAGCACGTAGCGCATCGAGAACGGCTGGGCCATGCGCACGATCGTGTCGTATACGGCAGAGTCACCGTGGGGGTGGTACTTGCCGATGACGTCTCCGACGATACGGGCAGACTTCTTGTAGGCCTTGTTCCAGTCGTTGCCCAGTTCGCTCATGGCGAAGAGCACGCGGCGGTGCACGGGTTTCAGGCCATCGCGGACATCAGGGAGTGCCCGCCCCACGATCACGCTCATGGCGTAGTCGAGATAGGACTGCCGGATCTCGGCCTCGATGCTGACGGAGAGGATTTCCTTTGCGGTTTCGGCCATAAACACCCGGACTCTCGGCAAGGGAGAGGAGAAGGACGGCAGCCCCCGCCAGCGTGGCGGACTCTGCCTTCCGGCTTCCCCGAAAAAGAGCGGCATGGTAGCACAGGCCCCCTGCCCGACGGCAGGCTGGACGGGGCCGGAACAGCCCCGGCTGCGGCTATACTCCCGCGCCGTTCCCGGCACCCGCCCGTACAGGTCCTCGGAGGCCCCTTTGGAGCACGCAGACGAGATCATCCACGCCCGCTGGCTGCTGCCGGTGGAGCCTGCCGACGCCGTCCTCGAGGACCACGCGCTCGCGATCCGGGACGGCCGGATCCTGGGCATTGCCCGGTCGGCCGAGGCAGCGGCCCTCTGGCAGGCACCGGTCGAGCGCAGGCTGGGCAGGCACCTGCTGATGCCGGGCCTGGTCAACGCTCATTGCCACGCGGCCATGACCCTGCTGCGCGGCCTGGCCGATGACCACGCCTTGATGGAGTGGCTGCAGGACTGG
This sequence comes from Pseudomonadales bacterium, assembly GCA_044352225.1. Taxonomy (GTDB): domain Bacteria; phylum Pseudomonadota; class Gammaproteobacteria; order Pseudomonadales; family UBA5518; genus UBA5518. The sequence continues at coordinate 2,030 of JBILEG010000096.1, forward strand.
ATCTGGCCGGCCGAGGGACGCTTCGTGGGCGAGGACTTCGTGCGCACAGGCACCCGCCTGGCAATCGCCGAGATGTTGCGCTCCGGCACCACCTGCTTCAGCGACATGTATTTCTTTCCCGACGTGGCGGCAGAGGCGGTCATCGAGACGGGCATCCGCGCCCAGATCGCCTTTCCGATCCTCGAACACCCCACCGCCTGGGCGCGAACCGCCGACGAGTACCTCTCCAAAGGCCTCCACGTGCGCGATCGCTTCAAGTCGAACCCGCGCCTTGGTTTCGCCTTCGGACCACACGCGCCCTACACGAACTCGGATGCCACACTGGCCCGGGTCGCGGTGCTGGCGGCCGAACTCGACTCCCCCGTGCAGATACACCTGCACGAGACCGCGGGTGAGGTAGCAGACTCCATCTCGGCGCACGGGCTGCGACCCATCCAGCGCCTGGAACGGCTGGGGCTGTTGTCACCGCGACTGCAGGCCGTCCACATGACCCAGATCTCCCCCGCCGACAGGGAGCTGCTGCTGCGCGAGCGCGCGAGCGTGGTGCACTGCCCGAGTTCCAACCTGAAACTCGCCTCGGGCTTCTGCCCCACACGGGATCTGCTGGCGGCGGGCGTGAACGTCTGCATCGGCACCGACGGTGCGGCCAGCAACAACACTCTCGACATGTTCGCCGAGGCGCGCCTCGCCGCGCTGGTGGCCAAAGGCGGCAGCGGGGACCCGACCGCGCTCTCCGCACACGCCGCGCTGCGGCTCGCGACCCTGGCAGGGGCGGAGGCGCTCGGCCTCGGGGATCGGATCGGCAGTCTGCTGCCCGGCAAGGATGCCGACATGATCGCGGTAGACCTCGACCGCCTCGGCTGCCAACCCGTGTACGACGTCCATTCGGCGCTCGTCTACACGGCAGGAGCCCACGCGGTAACGCACAACTGGGTAGAGGGGCGGCTGCTGGTCGAAGAGGGTCAGTTGTTGCAGCAGGACGAACCGTCGCTGTTGGCGGCTGCACGCGACTGGCGGGTACGTATTCACGGTTCGACACGGGGAGCACACTGATGGCAGGCAACGTCGATCCGGCAGAGATCGCCAAATTCGAAGCACTCGCCAGCCGGTGGTGGGATCCGAACGGCGAGTTCAGGCCGCTTCACCGGATGAATCCGCTGCGCGCCAACTTTATCGATGCCCGCTCCCCGGTAGCGGGCAAACGCATCCTGGACGTGGGTTGCGGGGGCGGCATCCTGAGTGAGGGCCTGGCGGCGCGGGGAGCGCGGGTCACCGGCATCGACCTGGGAGAAGCACCGCTCGCGGTGGCGCGTCTGCACCTGCTCGAATCCGGGCTGGACGTCGATTACCGCTTCACCGCCGCGGAATCCCTGGCAGAGCAAGAGCCAGGCAGCTTCGATGTGGTGACCTGCCTAGAGGTGCTCGAGCATGTGCCCGACCCGGCGGCTCTGGTGGCCAACTGCGCCACGCTGGTGCGCCCGGGCGGGGATGTGTACTTCGCCACCATCAACCGTAACCCCAAGAGCTGGCTCTTCGCGATCGTGGGCGCAGAGCATGTGCTCCGGTTGCTGCCGAAAGGCACGCACGACTACGCCAAGTTCATCCGCCCGGCCGAACTGTCGGGCTGGATGAGGCAGGCGGGGCTGCGAACCGAGGAGATCAAGGGAATGCAGTACAACCCCGTGACGCAGCACTTCAGCCTGAACGACGATGTCGCTGTGAATTACCTGGTGCACGCACGGCGGGTCCCGTGAGCAGCAAGCCCCTCGAGGCGGTGCTGTTCGACCTGGACGGCACGCTGCTCGACACAGCCCCGGACTTCGCCAGAGTGTTGAACCACATGCTGGCCGAGCTCGACATGCCAGCCCTGCCCTACACGCGGATCCGTGCCACCGTATCCCACGGTGCGCGCGCACTGGTGGAGCTCGCCTTCGCGGTGAAGGACGGGGAGCCCGGCTTCGCGCCGCTGCGCTCGCGCCTGCTGTCGCTCTACGAGGCGGGATTGGCCATCGAGACCACCCCCTTCGACGGTATCCGTGCGCTGCTCGGGCACCTCGAAGCCCGCGGTATCGCATGGGGGGTAGTGACCAACAAGCCTCACTATCTGGCCGAGCCCCTGATGGCAGCGATGGGCTTCGACCCCGCCGCCGCTGTTCTGGTCTGCCCCGACCACGTGAGCCGCACCAAGCCCGACCCGGAGCCCCTGCTTCTCGCCTGCCGGCTGATCGGCTGCTCGCCGGGTGCCAGCGTCTACGTGGGCGATCACGCGCGGGATATCGAGGCCGGGCGGCGCGCCGGGATGCACACCATCGCCGCGGCCTGGGGCTACCTCGCGGAGGGGGAGTCGGCAGATGTCTGGGAAGCCAACCAGATCGCGCGAAGCGTCCCGGAACTGCAAGACATTCTGCTTAACTGACCAACGCACCCGGAGTGAACCGATGACGACCGCCCCACACCGCTATCGCGCCCCGGCACATCTGCTGGCAGGGCGGAACGTGCTGGTGACCGGCGCGGGCGAGGGCATCGGGCGGGCTGCTGCTCTGTGCTTTGCGGCACACGGCGCGACGGTGATCCTGCTCGGGCGCAAGCAGCAGAACCTCGATGCCGTCTATGACGCGATAGTGGCAAGCCATGCGCCGGAACCCATCATCCAGGTCCTGGACCTGGGATCAGCCACCGAGGAGCACTACAGCGTCCTCGCCGGGCAGATCGAGGACGAACTCGGCTGCCTGCACGGACTCCTGCACAACGCAGCACTGCTCGGCCCCCGCAAGCCGCTCGACCAGTACCCTCTGAAAGACTGGAGGGAACTCATGACGGTGAATGTCGAGGCCGGGTTCATGCTTAGCAAAGCGTTGCTGCCGGCGCTCAGGGAGGCACCTGCGGCATCAGTGGTGTTCACCAGTTCGGGCGTGGGGCGCAGGGGCAAGGCTTTCTGGGGCGCCTACGCCGTGTCGAAGTTCGCGACCGAGGGCCTGTGCCAGGTGTTGGCGGACGAACTGGGCAGCACCAGCCAGGTGCGTGTGAACTGCATCAACCCCGGCGCCACCAACACCGCCATGCGCCGGGCCGCCTACCCGGCGGAAGTCCCGTCCCGGAACCCCGACCCGGAGGGCATCATGGCGGCCTACCTGTATCTGATGGGCGACGACAGCCTGGGCGTCAACGGACGCTCACTGGACGCGCAAGGCGGCTGAGTCCTGCCGCGGGCGGCAAGTGCGGCGCGCCGCGTCAACTTCCTGCCGCAAGCTGCGACTCCCGGTCCGCGTCGAGCGCGAACAATCCCAGTTTTTTCAATGACCTGATCCCTTCAGGGGAGTGCTGGCACGGATATCGCTTAAAGCTCGCGAGTCGAGTACAGGCAGGATCCCATGGCCAGCGCGGACATCATCCCCTTTCCCCACCTGAAGTCTGCCGGCGCCCCGATGCCGCGCTTCGAACACCTCCCCGTGACCGACCTGGCAGAGTTGCAGTTGCTGAATCGCCTGCACCAGCACCTGGACGTGCAGACCCTGCTGGAACAGTTCCTGATGGCCATGTGTACGTGGCTGCCGCTCTGTGGCATCCGCTACACGCTTGCAGATTCGGGAGAAACCTTTGTCGCCGGCCGCATCACGCGTCGCGCGTCTTCGGCAGCATTGCGGCAGGGCGGCGAGACGCTCGGCACGGTCGAACTCTTTGCCTTCAGTGACATGGCCACTCAGGCGCAAACGATTCTGGCACCCCTGGTATCACCTCTTCGCAACGCCCTCGCCTACCACCGCGCGATGAGCCTGGCGCGACGCGACACCTTGTCAGGCCTCGGCAACCGTTCGGCACTGGAGCAGGCGCTTGCGACGGAAGCGGCGCGGGCGCAACGCTTCGGACTGCCCTTCACAATGCTGCTGGTCGACATCGATCACTTCAAAACCGTGAACGATATGCTGGGCCACAGCGCCGGCGACAGCGTGATATGCGCGGTTGCTGCGGAGCTTGCCGGGTGCCTGCGCCCCTACGATCAGGCATTCCGCTTTGGCGGCGAGGAATTCGTGGTCCTGCTGGGACAGACCGGGCTTGGGAAGGGCATGGAGATTGCCGAGCGCATCCGCCGTCGGATCGCGGCCCGCTGCAGGCCGGCATCAGATCCCGGGCGCAAGATCACGGTGAGTCTCGGCGTGGCCGGCTTCGATGCCGCCGAGACACAGGAGCAACTCTTCAACCGTGCCGACAGGGCGCTCTATCGCGCCAAGGAAGAGGGCCGCAACCGCAGCATTGCCGCCACTCACTGAGCCCGGCGCGGGCTGCTCCTGGGGCGCCCGGCCCCGGCCGCCGCCCGAGTTGCACGCTTCCTGCCGGCGGGACCATCAGAGACCGGTTTGGTCTCGGTCGCAGGCGCAGGCATCGCGAGGTCTACCAGAGCGAACAACTGCCTGATCCCCGCCTCGTCCAGATCCCGCCAGGACCCGCGCAGATCGCGCGACCCGAGGAACACGGGCCCGAAGCGCACGCGCTTCAACCGGCTGACGGTACAGCCCTCGGCCTCCCAGAGGCGCCGGACTTCCCTGTTGCGCCCTTCGCGCAGCACCACCGAAAACCAGCGGTTACGGCCACTGCCGCCACGCTCGGCGATGGCGTCGAAGGCCGCCATGCCATCGTCGAGTTGCACGCCTTTGCGCAAGCGGGCGAGCATCGCCTCGTCCACCTCGCCATTCACGCGCACCAGATATTCCCGCTCGATGCCGTAACCCGGGTGCATCAGGCGATTGGCCAGTTCACCGTGGTCAGTGACCAGCAGCAAGCCGGCCGTGTTCAGGTCGAGGCGACCGACCAGCACCCAGCGGCCATCGCGCAGACGCGGCAGTTGCTCGAACACCGACGGGCGCCCCTCGGGGTCCTTGCGGCTGCAGATCTCGCCCTCGGGCTTGTTGTAGACGACGACTCTCGGCAGCGCCGGCGCGGACTTGGTGCGCCGCAGCGGCTTGCCATCGATGGTAATCCCGTCCAGGGAATCGACACGCTGCCCGAGTTCGACGGGTTTGCCGTTCACTGCGACGCGCCCGGCACTTATCCAGCCCTCGATCTCCCGGCGCGAGCCGAGTCCCGCCGCCGCAAGCAGCTTCTGCAACCTTTCTCCGGTCTGACTCATGCCGGGTAAGGGTCCTGGCCCTCATCAGCATCGATATCATCTACATCCATATCTGCATCTGCCGCCGAGGCAGAGCCGTCTGCGACAAACACTGCATCGGGTTCATCCACAGGTGGCAACTCCTCGGGCAACGGATGCTCCTGCGGCAAGGGAAGCGGCTCCGTCAAGGCAAGTTCAGCCTGCTGTTCCCGTGCCGCTGGCACCTCGGACGCCGGGTCCTCGATGGCCAGAGGCACCTCGGGGTTCAATTGCTCGAAATCCTTGATCTCCGACAGCGGAGGGAGGTCTTCGAGGCTCTTCAGGCTGAAGTGATCGAGGAACTGCCGCGTGGTGGCGAGGAGTTCCGGCCGACCGGGCACGTCGCGGTGTCCCACCACCCGCACCCACTCGCGCTCCTGCAGCGTCCGGATGATCGCGGGGTTGACGGCAACACCGCGCACTTCCTCGATGTCGGCGCGCGTGATCGGCTGGCGGTAGGCAATGATGGCGAGCGTTTCAAGCAGCGCCCGCGAATAGCGCGGAGGCTTGTCCTCGGAAAGTCGCGCGATCCACGGCGCGAGTTCACGACGCACCTGCAGGCGGAAACCGGTTGCGACCTCGGTGAGCTCGACGCCGCGCTCGGTGCAATCGGCACGGAGTTCCTCGAGCGCCTCCCGCAACTCCGCCGGCTCCGGGCGCGAGTTCTCCTCGAACAGAGCGGCCAACTGTTCCAGCGTGAGCGGTTTGCCCGCCGCGAGAAGCGCGCCCTCAAGAATCGATTTCAGTTGCATCCTGTCCCCGCGCCTTGACATGGATCGGGCCGAAAGGCTCCGACTGGACTATCTCTATCAGCGATTCCTTGATGAGCTCCATCACCGCGAGGAAGCTCACCACCACCCCCATGCGCCCTTCGCTCACGTCAAACAGCGTCACGAAGGGCAGGAACTGCCCCTGCTGCAGGCGCTCGAGAATCTGGGTCATGCGCTCGCGCGTCGAGAGCTTCTCGAACTGCACGTGGTGGCTCACCGTCATGGCCGCGCGGCGCATCACATCGGAGAAAACCAGCAGCAGTTCCCGCAGGTCCACGGTGGGCTGGGGGCGGGTGTGTTTCAGTTCCGGGGGCTCGGCGGCGGCGGGGAAGATGTCCCGGTCGAGCCGCGGCAGCGAATCGATGTCTTCCGCTGCCTGCTTGAACTGCTCGTACTCCTGCAGGCGGCGGATGAGGTCCGCGCGCGGGTCGTTTTCGTCGTCGTTGCTGACCTCCGGGCGCGGCAACAGCATGCGCGACTTGATCTCGGCGAGCATCGCGGCCATCACGAGATATTCCGCCGCCAGTTCGAACTGCATGGCGCCCATCAGTTCGACGTAGTGCATGTACTGCTCGGTGATCTGCGCGACGTTGATCTCGAGGATGTCGAGGTTCTGGCGGCGGATCAGGTACAGCAGCAGGTCAAGCGGTCCCTCGAAGGCCTCGAGGAAAACCTCGAGGGCGTCCGGGGGAATGTAGAGATCCCGAGGGAGGACGGTGAGCGGCTTGCCGTGCACGAAGGCAAGGGGAAGCTCCTGCTGCTCGCCGATGGCCTCGCCCCGCGGCGCCGCCTCTGCCGGCTCGGCGAGGCCCGCCGGCTCGACTGCTGCGGAATCGGGGATCTGGCTCATTCTGGCTCCATGCGGGGCGGAGCTGGCCGTGGCCGGATCCGCAAAGGGGACGAGGATTATAACGACGCACTCCGGGGCCGCCCACCGCCTCGCGCCGGGGCGGGAAGAGGAATGACTGCAGGCCGGCTACTCGAAGGCCGCGCTATGCCCCTTGCCCTGCCGCAACAGCGCCGGCGCGCCCCCTGAAAGGTCAACGATCGTGGTGGGCTCGAGTCCACAGCCGCCACCGTCCACGAGCAGGTCCACCACCCGACCCAGCCGCTCTCGCATCTCGTCGGTGTCCGCCAGCGGCAGTTCCTCGCCGGGCATGATCAGGGTGGCACTCATGATCGGCTCGCCCAACTCCTCGAGCAACGCAAGGGCCACCCGGTTGTCGGGCACACGCAGGCCGATGGTCTTGCGCTTGGCGTGAAGCAGCCGACGGGGCACTTCCCCTGTGGCCTTGAGAATGAAGGTGTAGGGGCCGGGCGTGTGGGCACGCAGCAGGCGATAGCTCGCGTTGTCGACCACCGCGTAGGTGGAGAGCTCGGAGAGGTCCCGGCACATCAGGGTGAAGTTGTGTCGGTCATCGAGCTTGCGGATGGCCCGGATGCGCTCGAGCGCGGACTTGTCGCCGATGTGGCAGCCGAGCGCATAGGCTGAATCCGTGGGGTAGATGATTACCGCACCTTCGCGGATCCGTTCAGCCGCCTGCCGAATGAGGCGGGGTTGCGGGTCGCGGGGATGGATCTCGAGGTAGTGCATCAGGTCCACTCGGTCCAGACGGGTTCAAGGCCGGCGGGCAGTGCCGGCACGCGGCAAGGGCGGCGCCAGTGCTGGGCCATCGCATGGAAGTCGCTGCCTGCAGAGGCACGCAGACCGGAGGCGGCGACCAGCTTGCCCAACTGCGCCACGCGCTCGGGCGAGGCGCCCGCCATGGCCA
>JBILEG010000095.1:0-9714 GCA_044352225.1 Pseudomonadales bacterium
GTTCACGAGCACCAGCAGCCCTTCCTCGCCTGCCGGTGCGCTGCCGTCGTCGCCGCGGTCCTGCGCACACACATAGACCGTGGGACCGCGCGGCAGGCGACGGCGTACGAGGATGTCCTCGAACTCCGCGGCGTAATCATCCGAGAAAAACACCGTGTGTCGCGTGAGCGGAAAGCCTTCTGCCCGCGCCGCCATGCACCAGGTGAGCGCCGAGAGCGAGCGCTGCACGCGTGCGCGCGCGGGCACTGCGCCGCGGATGGCATCGCCCAGCCGTCCATCGGCGATCGGCTGGGTGTCGCCGTTCCAGATGATGGCATCGGCCTCGATCACGCGGCCGTCGTCCAGCGCCACGGCGCTCGCGCGGCCGCTGCGTTTTTCGATGCGATCCACGGCATGACCGTAGACGAAGCGTGCGCCGCGCGCCGTGGCGCAGCGCTCCAGCACCTGCGCGAGTCCGTGCATGCCACCTGCCACGGACCAGACGCCGAGTTTCTCGGCGTGCGCGATCAGCATCAGCGTGGAGGGCGAGAGCCAGGGCGATGAGCCGCAGTAGGTGGCATAGCGCCCGAAAAGTTGCTGCAGGCGGTGGTCGTGGAAGTGCTCGCCCAGCGCTTTCCACAGATTCACGAAAGGGCTGGTGGCCAGCAGGCCTGGCAAACCCGACACACCCGAGCGCCAGATGAGCCCCGGCAGGGAAGGGCGGGGCGCTGCCATGAAGCGGCGCTCGAGCGATTCGTAAACCCGTGCAGAACGCCGGCAGAAGGCGCGGAAGCGATCGGCCTCGGCCGCGCCCGAGAGATCGCTGATCGCCTCTGCCGAGCGCTCGGTGTCGGTGAAGAGATCGAGCCTGCCGCCTTCGTCCCAGGCGTGGCGTGCGAGGAGCCCGAGTTCGGTGAGCGGCAATTCGGCCTGCGGCTCGAAGCCTGCACCGCCCAGCAATTGCTCGAAAACCCAGCGCATCGTGAAGACGGTGGGGCCGCCATCCACCGCGCGGCCACCGACATGGACATGACGCGCCTTGCCGCCCGGCGTGGCCGCACGCTCCACCACCGTGACCTCGCAGCCTGCGGCGGCGAGCGAGAGCGCGGCAGAGAGCCCGCCGATACCGGCCCCCACCACCACAACGCGCGTCGAACTCACGGCGCCCTCATGCGGGAAGGCCCGCCCAGAAGCCGTTCAGCACGCTCACCGTGGCCGAGGTCTGTTCCCAGTGCGGCAGTCCGAGCGTTGGGGCGATGCGCTCTGCCCTCCAGTTGCCGCGCGCGACGAGCAGTTCGGGCAGGCGGTCGAAGCGCACGTTGGGGTCGCGGTCGTGGATCACCAGCGCAGGCTGCGCTAGCTTCAGGTAGAGCGATTCGAAAGCATCCGGCGTGAACAGCATCCCCGACAGGAAGCAGAAAGGCGCGTAGCTGGCACCTTCGCAGCGCGCGGTGCGCCAGGCCTGCTCGATCATCTCGGGGGGCGTATCGCCCTCGAAGGCGAGCCCCAGGAAATAGCGGATGCTGCGGCGCGAACGCACCAGAGAGAACAGCCCGCTGCCGAGTAGCGGAAGCCGCAGCACCCGGTGGATGCGCTTGCTCAGCGCACCGCCGGGCGGCCGCCGGACGCTCAGGCCCGTGGGCGAGATCAACGCCAGACTGCGCACCATCCCGGGCCTCTCAAGCGCCACGCGCGCCGCGAATTCCGCCCCCAACGACAGGGCCACCACATCGGCGCCCGCGCCCACGACCTGCTCCAGAAAATCGCCCAGCACCTCGGCACAGAGCTGCGGCGTGTAGGCGATGTCGGGGCGGTCGGAGTGCCCGAAGCCTGGCAACTCCGGCGCATAAACGGGCCGCGTGCCCCGGTAGTGTTCGAAGAGCGGTTTCATCTCCAGCGCACTCGGTGCGGCGTTCACGCTGTGCAGGAGCACGAGCGGACGCCCGCTGACCGAGGTGTCGCTGTAGTACGCCATGTGGCCCGCCCCGCGCGTGGGCAGCGCGGCGCGTTTGGCGTCCAGCGATTCGGGCAGGTTGCTGCTGGAATCCATGCGTATGACCGGGAGGGAAGGCGTGGCCGAGCGTAGCAGAAAGCATCGTGCGCGGGCCGTTTCGCCGGGGTGCCCGCCTGTGTTTGAATCCCGGCCTGCGCACACAGTCCACATCCGCCGAGAGTGCCCATGGCCCTTCAGTTCCCGTTTTCCGCGATCGTCGGACAGGAAGAAATGAAACTCGCGCTGCTGATTGCAGCGGTCGATCCCTCCATCGGCGGCGTGCTGGTCTTCGGCGACCGGGGTACCGGCAAGTCCACTGCCATTCGCGCGCTCGCGGCGCTCATGCCCAAAATGCAGGTGGTGGCGGGCTGCCCCTACAACTGCGACCCGGACGTGCCGCAGGCCATGCTCTGCGAGAGCTGCCGTGTGCAGGCGAAGCTGGCGGTGCGCAGCGTGCCCGTGCCGGTGGTCGATCTGCCGCTCGGCGCTACCGAAGACCGCGTGATCGGCGCGCTGGATCTCGAGAAGGCCCTCACGCGGGGTGAAAAGGGCTTCGAGCCCGGACTGCTGGCGCGTGCCCACCGCGGGTTTCTCTATATCGACGAGGTGAACCTCCTCGAGGACCATCTGGTGGATGCCCTGCTCGATGTGGCGGCCTCGGGCGAGAACGTGGTCGAGCGCGAGGGGTTGAGCGTGCGCCACCCTGCGCGTTTCGTGCTGGTGGGCAGCGGCAACCCGGAGGAGGGCGAGCTGCGGCCGCAGCTGCTCGACCGTTTCGGGCTCTCGGTGGAGGTGAGCACGCCGGGCGATCTCGCGACCCGCGTGCGCATCGTGCAGCAGCGCGATCTCTTCGAGCGTGACCGCGAAGCCTTCGTGAAGCAGTGGAGCCGCAAGGACGGCCAGGTGCGCCGCCAGCTCGAATCCGCGCGCAAGCGCCTCGATCAGGTCGAGCTGCCTGTCGAGGTGATCGAACTGGCTGCGAAACTCTGCATGAGTCTGGGCACGGATGGTCTGCGCGGCGAACTCACGCTGATCCGTGCGGCACGCGCATTGGCGAGCCTCGAAGGCGAGTCGCTCGTCACGGCCGCGCAGCTGCGTCGCGTGGCGCCGCCGGTGTTGCGCCATCGCCTGCGGCGCGACCCGCTGGATGAATCGGGTTCGGGTGTGCGCGTGGAGCGCGCCATCGCCGAGGTGCTCGGGGCGTGAACCCGCCCGCGTCTCCGCCCTCGCCGTGGCAGGAGGCGCAAACGGCTGCCGCGCTGTTCGCGGTGGCACCGCACTGGCTGGGCGGCATCGTGTTGCGTGCCTGCCCGGGCCCTGTGCGTGAGACCTGGCTCGCCTCCCTGCGTGATCTCTTTTCCCCGGATACGCCCTGGCGCCCGATCCCCCAGCACGTGACGGAAGCGCGGCTGCTGGGTGGCCTCGATCTGGCCGCCACGCTGCGTGCCGGGCGGCCGCTGTCCGAGCGCGGATTGCTCTCTGAATGCGACGGTGGCGTTGCCGTGCTGGCCATGGCCGAGCGCGCCTCGCGCTCCACCGTGGCGCAGATCGCAGCGGCACTCGACAACGGCGAGGTGCTGCTCGAGCGCGAAGGCGTGGCGGGGCGCTATCCCGCGGTCTTTGGTCTGGTCGCACTGGACGAGAGCCTGGACGACGAGGATCCCGTGTCCGTGGTGCTGCAGGATCGTCTGGCCTTCCACCTTGATCTGCGCAGCGTGGGCATCCGTGGCATCGATGATCCCGGCGCGGATGCCGGAATCATCCTCGAGGCGCGCGCGCGGCTGCCCCTGGTGCACATCCCCGAGCCGGAACTGCAGGCGCTGACGGCCGTTGCCATGGCCTTCGGCGTGGATTCGCTGCGCGCCGTGCTGCTCGCCTCCCGCGTGGCGCGTGCCTCTGCGGCGCTTGCCGGGCGCGATGCCGTTGCGCGGCCCGATATCGATCTGGCGGCGCGGCTGGTGCTGGTCCCGCGCGCCACGCGCCTGCCCTCGCTGGAAGAGCCGCCAGCGGAGTCGCCGGAGCCGCCTGAGCCCGAAACCCCACCCGCATCCCCTGAAGAGAACAGCGACGCAGCCTCGGATGATCCCGGTGATCGCCCGCTGGAGGATCAGGTGCTCGAGGCCGTTGCCGCGAGTATCCCCGCGGGGCTGTTGGCGGCACTCAAGGCCGGTCGCGACCGCCGGGCCGCGAAGCGCGCTGCCGGCAAATCCGGCGCGGTGCAGCGCGCGCTGCGGCGTGGCCGCCCGATGGGCGCGGTGGCGGGCGATCCACGACGTGGCGCCCGCCTGAATCTCATCGCCACGCTGCGTGCGGCAGCGCCCTGGCAGCCCGTGCGCCGTCGCGAGCAGGCAGCGCGTACCGGTACATCGCCGCGCGTGCTGGTACGCCGCGACGACTTTCGTATCACGCGCTATCGCCAGCGCTCGGAGACGACCACGATCTTCGTGGTGGATGCCTCGGGCTCTGCGGCGCTGCACCGGCTCGCCGAGGCCAAGGGCGCAGTCGAATTGCTGCTGGCCGATTGCTATGTGCGCCGCGACCAGGTCGCGCTGATCGCCTTCCGCGGCAGGGAAGCCGAACTGCTGCTCCCGCCCACGCGTTCGCTCGTGCGTGCCAAACGCAATATCGCGGCCTTGCCCGGTGGTGGCGGTACGCCGCTCGCCTCTGCCATCGATGCGGCGGCATTGCTTGCCGAGCAGATACAGCGCCGCGGTGGTACGCCGGGGCTGGTCTTCCTCACCGATGGGCGCGCGAACGTGGCGCGCGACGGCACGCAGGGCCGCGAACGGGCCAACGCCGAGGCGCTGGCCGCGGCCCCGCGCCTGCGGCTGCTGCATGCACTCACGTTGCTGATCGATACCTCTCCGCGTCCCAATCCCGCTGCCGCGCAACTCGCCGCGGCTATGGGCGCGTCCTATCTGCCGATGCCGCACGCCGAGGCGCGGCGCCTGCGTGATGCCGTGCAAGCGGGCACCGGGGCGGGCAGACGCCAGCGATGAGCGGGTGGCCTGCGCATGGCTAGCGCCGAGTCCGACTGGCTGCGCATGCGCGCCGAGTGGCCGAACGCGGCCAGCAGCCGTTTCGTGTCCGCTGGCGGTATCCGCTGGCATGTGCAGGAGGCGGGCCAGGGGCCTGCGCTGTTGCTGCTGCACGGCACGGGAGCAGCGAACCATTCATGGGGCGGGCTGCTGCCATTGCTGGCGGCGCACTTCCGCGTGGTGGCGCCGGATCTGCCTGGCCACGGTTTCAGCTCGATGCCGGGTGAGCGTCAGCTGAGCCTGCCCGGCATGGCCTCCGCGACGGCTGCGCTGCTGCGGCAACTGGGCGTGGTCCCGCAACTCGTTGCGGGGCATTCGGCGGGTGCGGCCATCCTCACGCGGATGCGGTTGGACGGGCACATGGCTCCCGCAGCGCTCGTCAGCCTGTGCGGAGCATTGCTCCCCTTCCAGGGCCTGCAGGGGCATATCTTTGCGCCATTGGCGCGCGTACTTGCAGGTCTGTCGCTGGTGCCGCGCGTGTTCGCACACGGCGCCACGCGCGCAGGCGTGGTCGAGAACCTGATCGCCAAGACCGGATCCACGCTCGGTCCTGCCGCGGTCGCGCAGTACCGCTTCCTGCTGCAGAGCCCACGGCACGTGGCCGGTGTGCTGGGCATGATGGCGAACTGGGATCTGGCGGCGCTGGAGCGTGATCTGCCGCGCCTGGGAGCGGAGCTGTGTCTGGTGGCCTGCGAGGGTGATCTGACGGTGCCGGTGGCCGTGGCGCGCCGCGTGCAGGCGCTGGTGCCGGAGGCGGGGCTCGAGATCCTGCCGGGCCTCGGGCATCTGGGGCACGAGGAAGACCCCGCGCGCTTTGCAGCTCTGGTGCTCTCGCTGGCGCGGGCGAGGGGCCTGCTGGCCGCTCCGCCCTGAGGGCTGACGTGCCGGGGTGCTTTCAGGCACAAGCCGCTGTTATGCTGTAAAGCAAGCACGACATAAATGGTGTCAAGCACGGTGAACTCCCGTTCGCTGACCGAAGAGCCCCAGTCCTTGCAGTCGCTGGACGCCGACCTCGCGGATTGCCGTGAGGCCCTGCGCTGCGGCTCGCGCTCGTTCTTCGCTGCCTCCTTCCTGTTGCCTCCCGCCTTCCGCGAGTCCGCCTCCGCGCTCTATGCCTTCTGCCGCGAAGCCGACGACGCCATCGACGGCAACCCCGATCCCGCGGCGGGCTTGGCCTCGCTGCGCCACCGGCTCGATGTGATTTACGGGCGCGGCAAGCCCGCCCGCGCCGCGGATCGTGCGCTTGCTGCCGTGGTCGAAGCCCACGGCCTGCCGCGCGCGCTGCTCGATGCCTTGCTCGAGGGTTTCGCCTGGGACGCCGACGGGCGCTCCTACGAGGACCTCTCTGGCGTCTTCGACTACGCCGCGCGGGTGGCGGGCGCAGTGGGCGTGATGATGGCCGTGCTGATGGGCGTACGTGACCCGCAGGTGCTGGCGCGGGCCTGCGATCTGGGCGTGGCCATGCAGTTGTCGAACATCGCCCGCGATGTGGGCGAGGACGCCCGCTTCGGGCGGTTGTATCTGCCGCGGCAGTGGCTGCGCGAGGCGGGGGTGGATCCCGAGCGTTTTCTCGCGGCGCCAGAGCCCTCCGCTGCCATCGCGGATATCGTGCGGCGCCTGCTCGCCCAAGCCGATCTGCTATATCGCCGCGCCGAGAGCGGCATCGCCAGACTGCCGGTGGGCTGCAGGCCTGGCATTTACGCGGCGCGGCTGCTCTACGCGGAAATCGGCGCGGAAGTCGCGCGCCGTGGCTTCGACGGGGTGAGCGCGCGCGCGGTGGTATCGCCCATGCGCAAGATGAAACTCCTGATGCGGGTGCAGGGCACGCTGATGCTCTCCACCGAGCACTTGCAGGCGCCCGTGCTGCCGGAGACGCGTTTCCTGATCGAGGCCGCTGCTGCAGCACCGCTCACCGCATCCACCGCGAAATCCCTCTCTGGTGGCCCCATACGCCGCGCCGGTCGCAGGCTGGTGTGGATGCTGGAACTCTTCGAGGAGCTCGATCGGCGCGAGCGTCTGCGCGCGCTGTCCGCCTCTTCAGCCGAAGAATCCCTCGCCTGATTCAGCCTTCCGGGAAGGCGCGCGTGTTGCGCGGCATCCGGAACGGCAGCAGTGTCTGCACCCACCGGCTGTTGAACCGATCGAGCAGCAGGCTCTCGTGGAAGGCCTTTACGCGGGCGCCGGCAATCGAGGCTTCCACCAGCGAGCGGGCGTAGAAGGGCGTGTCTTCGAGCGTGTGCAGCACACGTGCCGGCGGGCCTGCCTCGCTGCGGGTTTCCCGCGGAATGCGCCAGATGGTCGTGGTGGCCAGCCGTGTGGGCTCTGGCAATGGCAACTCGCTCGCCTCGCCATGCCGGTCGAAGCGCAGCGCCATGGCGCGCGAACTGCCATCGCGCAGCCGTTTGTCGTAGAGCACCGCGCAGCCGCCGCCCGGCAGCGGCGCGCGCGACCAGTCCCAGTCGCTGAAGCCTGCTTCCAGTGGTTCGCTCCCGCGGTTGCTGTCGAAGTAGCCCCTGCCTTTCCACGACAGCGTCGGCTGCTCCATCGACACCTCCACCCGGCAATCCGGTGCCACGGGCCACCAGTGGTGCTTGCCTTGCGGATCGAGCCGGTAGCTCTGCGTGCCCAGCGCCGGCTGGTCCATCGACAGCTCCACCCGGCAATCCGGCGCCACGGGCCACCAGTGGTGCTTGCCTTGCGGATCGAGCCGGTAGCTCTGCGTGCCCAGCGCCGGCGGGTGTATGCGGATCGTGCCCCGCAGGGGGCGTGGTATCGGCACCGTGATCTCGTGGATGCGGATCTCGAGCCAGCTGCCGTTCCAGGTGATCGAACTCGGGCCCACCTGGAAGCGGTCGGCGCTGCGGTGCAAGGCGTCCCGGCCCCGCTCGGTGAGCGCCCAGCGGTGCGGCCCCTCTCCGTACAGAGCCACGTTGATGGCGCAGTGATGGGCCGGATCGCCCCGGCCGGCGCGTCGTGCCGCGGCGTAGTAGGGCGAGAACACGCTGCCCACGAAGGCGATCACCGTGAAACCGAGGCGACCGTCGTCGCTCAGGGCGTCGAAGTACCACCAGAGGTAACCGTTGCGCTCCACCACCCGGTCGAAGCGCGGTGCCGGCAGGGGTTCGGACTCGATCATCGCGGGCGGCGCCTCTTGCGGGGTGTAAGGCGGGCTTGTGCCGGCCGAGTGTCTAAATTACATTACATCAGGGAGTGTCAGCACAAAAATACACGCGAGCGCCCAACGCCATGCACACCGCCGATGCCTCGTTCGAGCAATACCTCGTCTCCGTAGTCGACCGGGCTGCCGACACGCGCTGCCCGCCATTGCTGGCGAACGCGCTGCGCTACACGGTGTTTCCCGGTGGTGCGCGGGTCCGCCCGACGCTCTGTCTGGCGGTTGCTGCTGCCAGCGGGAACAGCGATCCGATGCTGGCCGCAGGTGCTGCCGGTGCGATCGAACTGCTGCACTGCGCGTCTCTGGTTCACGATGATCTCCCCTGTTTCGACAACGCCCGTGAGCGTCGCGGCAAGCCCTCCGTGCACGTGGCCTTCGGTGAGCGCATTGCGGTGCTTGCCGGGGACACGCTGATCGTGACCGCCTTCGAATCCCTCGCGCTCGCGGCGGTGCGGGCCGCCTCGCCCGAGCGTCTGTCTGCGGTGCTCGGCATCGTGGCGCGCGGTGTGGGCGCGCCGCTCGGCATCTGCGCGGGTCAGGCCTGGGAGTGCGAGCCCACGGTGGATGTCTCGCTCTACCACCGCTCCAAGACCGGCGCGCTGTTCGTGGCGGCCACCTGTGCCGGTGCGGCTGCCGCGGGTGCAGACCCTGCAGCATGGGAGTTGCTCGGCGAGCGCATCGGCGAGGGCTATCAGGTTGCTGACGACATACACGATGCAACCGCCACCGAGGCGAGCCTCGGCAAGCCGGTGGGCCGTGACGAAGCTCTGGGGCGCCCGAGTGCCGTGCGCGAACTGGGTCTGGACGGAGCGGTGCAGCGCTTGAAGCAACTCGTGGAAGAAGGCGCGGAGTCCATTCCCGATTGCCCCGGACGCGCGCGCATGCAGGAACTGGTGCGTGCACAAGCCAAGCGCTTCCTGCCGAAGAGTCTCGGCCGTCGTGCGGCCTGATCAGGCGTGAGCACGCAGCAGCATGCACTGGGTGCCGAGGTGAAGCCCGCGCCTGCGCGAGCATCGCTTCGCGACCGTTTCCTCGCCTGGCGCGATCGCACGCTCGCGCGCGCGGATTTCCAGCGCTGGGCCACGCGTTTTCCGCTTACCCGGCCGATTACGCGCCGCCGTGCGCGCGAGCTTTTCGACATCGCCGCGGGCTTCGTGTACTCGCAGGTGCTCTTCGCCTGCGTCGAGACGCGGCTGCTCGAGATTCTCTCCCGCGGGGCCCGTTCGCCGACCTCGCTGATCGATGAGATCGGGCTGCCGCCGGAAGGCCTGCGCCGCCTGTTGGGCGCGGCCGAATCGCTGCGGCTGGTGCAGTGGCGTGACGACGACACGGTGGGTTTGGGCGAACTCGGTGCCGCGATGCTCGGCAATCCCGGCATTGCCGCGATGGTGTTGCATCACCAGCGACTTTACGCCGATCTCGCAGACCCGGTGGCCTTGCTCCGTGGCCGGCGTGAGACGCAGCTTTCGGGTTTCTGGGCCTACGCCACAGGCGGTGATCGGCACGCGCTCTCTTCAGAGCAGGTAGGT